>CALWJG010000047.1 GCA_944380945.1 uncultured Agathobaculum sp.
CTATCTGGAGATCGACGAGGACTGATCTTCCGTCCATAGCGGCATCTTTTATCCATAGCAAATCAAAAGACCGGAAGCTGACGCTTCCGGTCTTTGAGACTGTTCGAAAAACTGCGTTTTTTAAACAGTCTCTCGATTGAAACTACAGTTTCAATCGAGTGGGATGTACCGAGCATACGCTCGGATACATCCGAACGGGACAAAAGTTCCGACTGGCGAAACTCTTGTCCCGACTGGTATAAAATCCGAGGTACACGCCCCCGGATTTTATGAAAGCAGCGGTTTCACCGCTGCTTTCTGTTTGAATGCGCGCCTGCGGCGCGAAGACTTTGTCGACAGGCTGAGAGCGCCCCTGCGAATGCAGGGGCGCTCTTTCGTTTCTCTTTGGTTTTACGCGCCGCGGTGCACCAGCTTTTTGACGCCCATGAGCAGGGCGCGGCCGTTGAGCAGCAGCACGCAGCCGAACAGCAGCAGCTGCCACACCAGCCAGAGCGGCGGCTCGAGCAGCATCAGGATGGCCTGCACAAAGGTGATCGCGCAGGTGATGCCCAGCCGGCGGCGCTTCCAGCGCACGGCCAGAAACCGGCGGGTGTCCGCCGCGCGGTACAGGAACAGGAACGCATAGCTCACCAGCGCGGAGACCGCCGCGCCCATGCCCGCCATGCGCGGGATGAGCAGCAGGTTGAGCCCGATGTTGATGATCGCGGTGAAGAATGTGCTCAGGAAGGACTGGAAGGTCTTTTTCTCCAGCGTGTAGATGCTGTTCTGAAAGCTGGACAGGCAGGAGAAGGCGGCCGACAGCGCCAGAATGGGCACATAGGTCCAGGCGGTGAAATAATCCGGGTCGGTCAGGATGGAGATCGCGAGCTTGGAGCACATGATCGCGCCCGAGGCGATGAGCAGCACGATGCTGGCGAACATATTGCCCACGTTGGAGAAAAACGCGATCTGCTGCCAGCGGGTGTTGTCGTTGATGCTGGACAGCTGCCAGGCGTCAATGAAGATCGAGGCGACCAGCGTGATCATGGTCGGGATGCGGTAGGCGGCGGAATACAGGCCGGAGACCGCGGTGCTCGCCATGTTGGCCAGGATGAACTGGCCGATGTAGCCGATCAGAAAGACCAGGATCTGCGCCGGCACGAGCGGCAGCGCGTAGGTGATCATGGAGCGGAAGCCGGCGCGCGTGAGCGAGCGCGGCCGGATATAGCGCCACAGGCGGGCGATGAAGAACAGGCACACGGTCGAGAGCGCATCCGAGCAGATGACCGAGAACACATAGCCGAAGATGCTCCACTCAAATACGGCCAGATACAGGATGTTGAAGCCGATGGTGGTCGCGGTGCGGAAGATGCCGTCGATCGCGTAGAGCTTGACCATGCCCTGCGAGCGGATGAACTGGCTGCAGCAGTTCTGCAGGCAGGCCGTGAGCACATACAGGTAGATCAGGCCGGTGTACGCCTCCATGGTCATGGACTGGCCGGTCGAGGTGGTCAGCCGGATGACCGAGAAGATCGGATGGAACGGGATGGAGATGATAAAGCCGCACAGGATGGTCGTGATGCCGGTGGTGAACACGCGCGGCTTGTCGGTCGAGCGCTCCAGCCCATAGCGGATGACCGCCTGCCCGATCGAGACCGAGACGATGGGATAGAGGATGTTGGTGGTTTTGGTGATCAGGTCGGCAATACCGAACTCGTCCGGGGACAGGATGCCGGTGTAAAACCGCATCATGAAGAAGACGAGCAGCTTGGAGCTGAAGGTGCCGATGGTGAAGATCAGCGTATTGCCCAGCAGTCGTTTGTATTGGTTCATTCAGGCGCCCTTTCTCAGCCGGATGGTGTGGATGCGGTCGGCTGCGCGGTCGGTCAGCCAGGCGGCGGCAAGGCCGCACAGGATGCCCAGCAGCGCGCCCGCGAGCACGTCGGTCGGGTAATGCACGCTGGCATACAGCCGCGAAAACCCGATCAGCGCCGCCGCCAGAAAGGCCAGCAGGCCGCTTTTGCGGTGGAAGAAGCAGAGCGCGGCCGCGGCCGCGAAGCTGGAGAGCGTATGCCCGGAGGGGAAGGACCATTGGTCGCCCGGGTCAAGCAGGGCGGTCAGGTCGGCATGGGTGACGAACGGCCGCGGCCGCATGACCCACTCCTTGATCAGCACATTGCCCACCAGCAGGCCGATCAGCAGCGCGACCAGCATGGCCGCGCCTGCGCGCCGCGTTTTGCGGAAAAACAGCAGCGCCAGCGCGGTGATGATCCAGAGCGCGCCGCCGTTGCCCAGCAGGGAGACGAGCGTCCAGACCGTGTCCGACAGGCCGCCGCGCCAGTGCTCCGCGATCAGCGCAAGGATCTCATAGTCGAAAGAACGGATGATGTCGAGCAGGACCTCCACGGCGGGCCCTCCTTTCTGTCAGGTCAGCGGCTTTCCGGCTGGTCGTCGCTGTGGTCGAATTTGTCAACGATGAGCGCAAGCGCCTGGTCGCCGGTCACGTTGGTAGCGGTGCCGAAGCTGTCCTGCGAGAAGTGCAGCGCGATGATCAGCTGCTGCATGGGCTCGGTAAAGCCCAGCATCGAGGTGATCAGGCCGAGGGCCGCCATGACGCCGCCGCCCGGCACGCCCGGCGCCGCGACCATGGTGACGCCCAGCATCATGATAAAGGGCGCGAACAGGGCGAGCGTCGGCTCGATGCCGCTGGCGAGCATGATGCCCATCGAGCCGAGCGTCAGGCAGATGGTGTCGCCGTTCAGGTTGATGGTCGCGCACAGCGGAACGACAAAGTCCGCCACCTCGCGGCTGACGTTGTTGTTATACGCGCAGTTGAGCGCGATCGGGATGGTGGAGGCGCTCGACTGCGTGCCGAGCGCGGTGAAATACGCCGGGATGACGTTTTTCATGCTCTTCATGTGGTTCTTCCTGCACACCAGACTGGCCAGCGCGAACTGCGACACGATATACAGCAGCTGCAGCACCAGAATGATGACAAACAGCGAGGCGAACATCTTGATCGTGGCGAACAGGCGGCCCTCGGCGGCGATCGCCGCGAACAGGCCCGCAATGTGCACCGGGATCAGCGGGATGATGATGCGCCCCAGCACGATGGAGACGATCTTCTGCAGCTCGCGGAACACGTTGAGCATGGCGTCCGTGCGCAGGTTGGCCATGCCGATGCCGAGCACGAAGGACAGCACCAGCGCGGTCATCACGCCGAAGATCGGATCGACCTCGATGGTGAAGAAGGCCTCAAAGGCGTTGCTCTCGAGCACGTCGCCCGTGATCGGCTGGATCAGCGAGGGCAGCGCGGCCTTGCCGATGAAAAAGGTGACAAAGCCGGAGAGCACGGTCGTGCCGTAGGCCAGTCCGAGCGTCAGCAGGAACAGGCGGTTGGCCTTCTGTCCCAGCTCGGCCATGCCCACCGAGACAAACGCAAGAATGATCAGCGGGATCATAAAGGTCAGGAAGGTGGAGAAGAGCGACGTGAACGTCGCAAATGCGCGGATGACCGCGATAAAGCCGGCCGAATCGGCAATACCCAGCCAGCCGCCGGTCAGGCCGATGATGGTGCCGGCGATGATGCCGATGATCAGGCGGATCAGTAATCCCAGTTGTTTCACTTTGACAAACTCCTCTTTTCAGTTTCTTAACCATATAACTATATCAGAAGATGCGCGTTTTCGCAAGGCGGCAGGGGGAACCATGGAAAAAATTAAAAAAATACTTGACAATCGCGGGACCAGCAGATAAGATAGATACATATTGAAAAAGGTAATGAACGGGTAAAGTAACCGCGGCCCTGTCCGCAGAGAGCTGCCGGCCGGTGTAAGGCAGCGTCAGGAAACGGTGAAACTCGCCCGGGAGCTGTCCGCTGAAAGCATGATGCCGGTAGGTCGGAACGGACGCCCACCGTTACAGGGGCGGCGCATTGCTGGATGCGCGCTGAGGTGGCCGCCATATGCGGCAACAAGAGTGGTACCGCGGAGCTTCGCTTCGTCTCTTAACGTAACGTGAGGGACGGAGCTTTTTTTGTCCCTGTAACACCCACATATCATCTGAAAGAGAGGACAAGAAAATGGGTAGAACGATTCGGATTTTTGACACCACCCTGCGCGACGGCGAGCAGTCCCCGGGCTGCAGCATGAACCTGAACGAAAAGATCGAGGTCGCCAAGGCGCTGGAGGCGCTCAAGGTGGATATCATCGAGGCCGGCTTTGCCATCGCCTCGCCGGGCGACGCGGCCGCGATCGCGGCGATCGCGGACAACGTCCGCGGCTCGACCATCTGCTCGCTGGCGCGCTGCGTGGAAAAGGACATCGACGCGGCGTACAACGCCATCCGCCGTGCGGAATCCGCCCGCATCCATACCTTCCTGGCGACGTCTCCGGTGCACATGCAGTACAAGCTCAAGATGACGCCGGACGAGGTGCTCGAGTCGGTCGCGCACAACGTCGCCTACGCCAAGAAATACTGTGACGACGTCGAGTTCTCGGCCGAGGATTCGACCCGTTCGGATCTGGACTTCCTGTGCCGCGTGTTCGAGACCGCCATCAAGGCCGGCGCGACCACCATCAACATCCCGGACACGGTCGGCTACATGATCCCCGAGGAATACGCCGCGCGCATCAAATATCTGCGAGAGCACACGGAGGGCATCGAGAACATCGTGCTGTCCTGCCACATGCACAACGACCTCGGCATGGCGGTCGCCAATTCGCTGGCCGGCGTTGAGGCGGGCATCGACCAGATCGAGTGCACGATCAACGGCATCGGCGAGCGCGCGGGCAACGCTTCGATGGAGGAGTGCGTCATGGCGCTCAAGACCCGTGCGGACCATTTCGGCATCGGCTGCAACATCGACACCACCCAGATCTACCGCGCCAGCCGCATGATCCAGACCATCACCGGCGTGTCGGTCGCCCCGACCAAGCCGATCGTGGGCGCGAACGCCTTTGCGCATGAGTCCGGCATCCACCAGCACGGCGTGCTGGCCAACAAGGAGACCTACGAGATCATGACGCCCGAGTCGGTCGGCATCCCGAAGAACGCGATCGTGCTGGGCAAGCATTCCGGCCGCCATGCGTTCGAGGACCGTCTGCGCGAGCTGGGCTATTCGCTGGACAAGGAGAAGCTCGACAAGACCTTCGAGAAGTTCAAGGCGCTGGCGGACAAGAAAAAGGTCATCAAGGACCGCGACCTCGAAGCGCTGGTCGGCGCGGTGCCGGTTTCCGGCGAGGAGCGCTACACGCTCGACCGCTTCGTCATCAACTCGGGCAACACCATCACCTCGACCGCAGTCATCCGCGTCAAGCGCGGCGATGAGATGTTCGAGCGCACCGCCTCCTCGGACGGCCCGATCAACGCGGCGTTCCGCGCGATCAACAAGATCGTGGGCAAGGAAGTCGAGCTGGAGGATTACTCGCTGCGTTCGATGACCGACGGCGAGGACGCGCAGGCCGAGGCGATCTGCAAGATCAGCATCGACGGCGGCGACATCGTGACCGGCCGCGGCGTATCGACCGACGTGATCGAGGCCTCCATCAAGGCGTATATCAACGGCATCAACAAGCATTTTCTCGACTGAGATGCAGGAGGAAGCAAATATATGGGCATGACAATGACACAGAAGATCCTCGCCGCGCACGCGGGGCTGGACAGCGTTTCCGCCGGCCAGCTGATCGAGGCGAACATCGACCTGACGCTCGCCAACGACATCACCGGTCCGGTCGCCATCCGCGAAATGGAGAAGGCGGGCTTTGACAAGGTGTTCGACAACACCAAGATCGCGCTCGTCATGGATCATTTTGCGCCGAATAAGGACATCAAATCCGCGGAACAGTGCCTCGAGTGCCGCGAATTTTCCAAAAAGCACAATATCGTCAACTTCTTTGACGTGGGCGCGATGGGCATTGAGCACGCGCTGCTGCCCGAAAAGGGCCTGGCCGCCCCGGGCGACCTGATCATCGGCGCGGACAGCCATACCTGCACCTACGGCGCGCTGGGCGCGTTCTCGACCGGCGTCGGCTCGACCGACCTCGCCGCCGGCATGGCGACCGGCAAGGCGTGGTTCAAGGTGCCGCCGGCGATCAAGTTCGTACTCAAGGGCAAGCTGCAGCCGTGGGTGTCCGGCAAGGACGTCATCCTGCACATCATCGGCCGGATCGGCGTGGACGGCGCGCTGTACAAGTCGATGGAGTTCACGGGCGAGGGCGTGCAGTCCCTGACCATGGACGACCGCTTCACGATCTGCAACATGGCGATCGAGGCGGGCGCCAAGAACGGCATTTTCCCAGTGGACGAAAAGACCATGGCATACATCGAAACGCGCGTGACCCGTCCGGTCAGCGTGTTCGAGGCGGACCCGGATGCGGAGTATGAGCAGGAGATCGAGATCGACCTGTCCGCGCTCCAGCCGACGGTCGCCTGCCCGCACCTGCCGGAAAACACCAAGACCATCGGCGAGCTGGGCCGCATTGAGATCCAGCAGTCGGTCATCGGCTCGTGCACCAACGGCCGCATCGACGACATGCGCGCCGCGGCCGCCATCCTCAAGGGCCGCAAGGTGAACCCCAATGTGCGCACCATCATCATCCCCGCCACGCAGGAGGTCTACCTCCAGTGCATCGAGGAGGGGCTGACCAAGATCTTCATTCAGGCGGGCGCGATCGTCTCCACGCCGACCTGCGGCCCGTGCCTGGGCGGCCATATGGGCATCCTGGCGCACGGCGAAAAGGCGGTCTCGACCACCAACCGCAACTTCGTCGGCCGCATGGGCCATATCACCTCGGAGATCTATCTGGCGAGCCCGGCGGTTGCGGCGGCGAGCGCCGTGGCCGGCTATATCTGCGCGCCGGATGCGCTGAAGTAAGGGAGGACACGCACCATGAATGCGAAAGGCAGAGTTTTCAAATACGGGGACAACGTCGATACCGACGTCATCATCCCCGCGCGCTATCTGAACATCGCCGACCCCAAGGAGCTGGCGACCCACGCGATGGAGGATATCGACGCGGAATTCGTCCATAAGATGCAGCCGGGCGACATCGTCGTGGCGACGCGCAACTTCGGCTGCGGCTCCTCGCGCGAGCACGCGCCGCTCGTGCTGCGCGAGAACGGCGTGTCCTGCGTCATCGCGTCCTCATTCGCGCGCATCTTTTACCGCAACGCCATCAACATCGGCCTGCCCATCCTCGAGTGCGAGGCGGCGGCGAACGACATCGACGACGGCGACATCGTTTCGGTCGATTTTGACACCGGCGTGATCACCAACGAGACCAAGAACCGGACCTATCAGGCGGCGGCCTTCCCGCCGTTCATCCAGAGCATCATCAAGGCGGGCGGCCTGCTGAAGTCGCTCAAGGAAAGAGGGGAGTAAGCCCGATGGAATACAATATCGCAGTCGTCAAGGGCGACGGCATCGGCCCGGAGATCGTCACCGAGGCCATGCAGGTGCTTGACAAGATCGGCGAGAAGTTCGGCCACACCTTCCACTATCAGGAGGTGCTCGCGGGCGGCTGCTCGATCGACGCGAACGGCGTCCCGCTGACCGACGAGACCATCGAGATCTGCAAAAACGCGGATTCTGTGCTGCTCGGCGCGGTCGGCGGCCCCAAGTGGGACGAGGTGCCGAGCGAAAAGCGTCCGGAAAAGGCGCTGCTCGGCCTGCGCTCGGCGCTCGGGCTGTTCGTCAACCTGCGCCCGGCGCAGATGCATAAGGCGCTGGCGGACGCCTGCCCGATCAAGCCCGAGATCATCGGGGACGGTTTCGACATCCTGGTCTGCCGCGAGCTGACCGGCGACGTGTACTTCGGTCGCCACTACCGCCGCGAGAGCGACAAGGGCTGGGGCGAGGTCGGCGCGGACGACATGAACTACTCGGCCTATGAGGTCGAGCGCATCGGCCGCCGCGCGTTCGAGATGGCCATGAAGCGGAACAAAAAGGTCTGCTCGGTGGACAAGGCGAACGTTCTGGAGACCAGCCGCGTGTGGCGCGAGACCATGCACCGCATCAAGGACGAGTACCCCGAGGTCGAGTATTCGGATATGTATGTGGACAACTGCGCGATGCAGCTTGTGCGCAACCCGGGCCAGTTTGACGTGATCGTGACCGGCAACCTGTTCGGCGACATCCTGTCGGACGAGGCGTCCATGATCACCGGCTCGATCGGCATGCTGCCGTCCGCGTCGATGAACGAGACCGGCAAGGGTATGTACGAGCCGATCCACGGCTCTGCGCCCGACATCGCGGGCAAGGGCATCGCCAACCCGATCGCGACCATCCTGTCCTGTGCGATGATGCTGCGCTACTCCTTCGGCCTGATGGACGAGGCGGCGGCGATCGAGAACGCGGTCGAGGCCGTGCTCGATGCAGGCCACCGCACGGCGGACATCGCCGCGCCGGGCGAGAAGGCGCTCTCTACCAGCGAGATGGGCGCGCTCATCCGCGCGCAGCTGTAAAAAGCGCTATTGAATGGATCGACCAAAGCCGCAGGCACATGCCTGCGGCTTTCTGTCGTTTCGCCCTCCGCGCGCATACACTGAAGCGGAGGTGATGCCGCTTGGAGCAGCTGACGCAATTCATCAAGGCGGATTTTGCCATCCTCGCTGCGGTGCTCTACTGTCTGGGGTGCGGGCTCCGGGCGCTCCGCCGGTTTCCGAATCAGTATATCCCGCTGGCGCTGACCGGCTGCGGCGTGGCGCTGGCCTGCCTGTCCGCCGGGTCGCGGTACGGCGACTATGCCAACTGGGCGGCCGTGTTGTTCGAGGGCGTGGTGCAGGGCATCCTGTGCACGGGTCTGGCAGTCTATCTGGGCGAGGTGCTGCCGCACCGGAGCCGCGGCGGGGCGGAACGCAGGGAACAGGGGGAAAAGACCGGCCCGGACGACAGGGAAGGGGAGGACTAAAAGCTACAAAAGCCAGATGGTTTGTCTGTCTTTGTCCTTTGCGAATGGCTTTGCGCCGCAGGCGCGTCTTCGATCGAAAACGCCATGCGGCGGGAGCGATGCAGGCTTTTCAAGAACGCCCGGAATGATAACCTCCGGGCGCTTTTGGTTTGCAGCAGGTATGGCGGGCAACAGGCCTGTGATGCTGTCTCAAAGCAGCCGCGAGGCTGCTTGATACGGAAGGTGCGGCTGCATATGGAAACGGGACGGATCCGCAGGATCCGTCCCGTTGTGATTGTGATTGCAGTTTGGGGTGCGTGCTCAGTCCTTCGCGAGCCGCGTGCCGTCATAGCGGGTGACGTGGAAGGTATAGGGCAGGGCGGTCGATTCAAAGCCGATCTCGCGCAGCACGGCGCGGATGTTCTCGACCAGATGATAATTGAAATCGCGCTGGGAGATCGAGACCTTGAGCGTATCCCGGTACGAACTGACCAGAATGCCGAACGGCTGGAATGCGCAGGGCAGGATAGCGGAATAGTCTTTCACGAACGGTTCCATGCTGGGCGGCAGCTTAAATTCGCCGATGTTGGTCAGGATAAAGCTGTCCCGGCGGATGTAGTCGCGCGCCTGCTGGCGCATCATTTGCTCCTTCTCGTCGATGGGCATGTCCAGCTTGTGGGACTTGGCGACGCGGTTGGCGTTTTTCAGCGCCCAGAACACCGCGTGCGGCAGGTTTTTCTGCGTGTCGAAGTATGCCTTGCACGCCTGACACGCCTCAAGGAAGGGCATGCTGAAGTAGTCGTAGAAGAAGGGAAGGTCGAGCAGCGAGACGAAAAAGCGCGTGGTCGAGGTCTTGACATAGGCACGCAGATCCATCGGCACTTCGGCGATGATCGGCTCCCTGCGGTCTGTGCCCTTGTAATAGGTGCGGTACATGCCCATGGAGATCGCGGTCATCAGGAAGGTCATGGGCGTGACGCCGTTGCTCTTGGTGTAGGCGAGCAGCTGCGGCAGCGAGAGGGTCAGCTCGGTGGTCAGCTCGTTGTCGTCGTCCCGGCTGTCGTACTCCGGCATATGGAACGAGGGCACATCCGGATGGTGGTCCGCATCCGACTGCGGCATGCCGCGCAGGCGGAGGTAGCCGTCCTCACAATCCTCGGGCACAAACTGGGTCTCGTTGGTGCGGATGCGGCCGGGCTCGACATCGTGCCCCATGCCGCGCAGGTAGTAGTACAGGATGGTGCGGATGAACTGGTCAAAGCCGCGCCCGTCTGAGGTGCAGTGCTGATATTCGAGGTAGATGGTGCTGTCCTTGTAGCCGCACAGGAACAGGTAGCCGTTGGTATCGTCCGAACCGATGTAATAGGGGGAAATGTCATCCATTTTGAGTACGACCGGCGGCTTGGTCAGGATGCGGTAGCTGTACTGCGTTTCGCCGCGCACCAGACCGAGGCCGAACTGCGGATAGCGATCGAGCGCAGTGCGCACCGCGGCGAGCAGCACGCGCGGGTCGACCGGTTCGGTCATGCGGATGATATGGCGGGGCGCGGTCGTCAGATCCTTATGCGTCGCATACATAAAAATGGCGCCGTAGCTGTCGACATTGAGCAGCGCGTCCCGATATGCTTCATTCATAGCAGACACCTCCTGGTGGCAGAATGGTCTATCCTTCTGTATAACCCTATTATAATCCATCGACACGGAAAAAAACAGAGAAGAGCCGCAGAAAATGGAAAAATCTACGGGGGATTTTACAGCGGATTGCACAGGAACGCAGGATGCACGCATAGACTGCGCAGGAGGTGTTTCTATGGCGACGATCAGCCTTTGCATGATCGTGAAGGACGAGGAGGCGGTGCTGGCCCGCTGTCTGGACAGTGTG
>CALWJG010000048.1 GCA_944380945.1 uncultured Agathobaculum sp.
CCCTGAACACCTGTGTCAGGGACCTCTTTATCACATTTTGGGGAACAGCTCCTGATCGATGACCGCCTCGAGCGTCATGCCCGCGTAGGCGACCTGCGCCAGACCGTCGATAAACCGGCCGACCGCGGCCAGCAGCACCGAGATATTGTCCGCCACAAAGGGGATGATCTTATCGAGCTTGAGCGAGCCGTCCAGCAGCGTGTTGTGCTTGAGGTAGATCTGGCCCGCCTGCTCAAACAGGCCGAACGCGCCCAGCGCGCAGAAGTCGTTGCAGTAGGCGCAGGCGCGGCGCAGCTGGTTGGCGTGCATCTCCGGCGCGCCCTGAAACAGGGTGACGAAGAACTGCAGCAGGCCCATATCCTCTTCGGGCAGCTGCATGGGGATGAAGCAGCACTCGATGACCACGTCCTTGGCGACCTTGCCCTGCCGCGCGGCTTCGCAGCGCAGCAGCGTGGGCGCGCCCTCCTTGGCCATGACCTCGGCGCGGAAGCCGTTCTGGTTGAGCACGTCGGCCATGCAGCCCAAAATCTGATCCTGTTGTTCTGATTTCATAACAAACCTCTTGGTAATGGAGAATGGGGAAGGGGAGGAGGGGCGGCGGCGCAGCGCCTGCGCCCTCTCTCCCTTCTTTCTGTTTACTTGACGCCGATGTCCGTGCGGAAGTGCGCCTTGTCAAAGTGGATCTTGTGCACGTCCGCATAGGCCTTGCGGATGGCCTCGTCCAGCGTGGGCGCGGTCGCGGTCACGCCGAGCACACGGCCGCCGCTGGTGACGAATTTGCCGTCCTTGACCGCCGTGCCCGCATGGAACACGAACGAATCGGCCACATCGTCCAGCCCGGTGATCTCCTTGCCCTTTTCATAGGCCTTGGGGTAGCCGCCGGACGCCATGCACACGCAGCACGCGGCATTATCCGCCCACCGGATCTCGATCTCGTCCAGCTTTTCGTCGATGACGGCGTTGAAGATGTCGTACAGGTCGGTTTCCAGACGGGAGAGCACGGCCTGCGTCTCCGGGTCGCCGAAGCGGGCGTTGTATTCGATCACGCGCGGGCCCTTGGGCGTCAGCATCAGGCCGAAGTACAATACGCCCTTGAACGGACGGCCCTCCGCGGCCATCGCCGCGACTGTGGGCTGGAAAATAGTCTCCATGCAGGTCTTGGCAACATCCTCGGTGTAGAAACGCGAGGGCGAGAACGCGCCCATGCCGCCGGTGTTCGGGCCTTCGTCGTGGTCATACGCGCGCTTATGGTCCTGCGCCGAGGGCATGGTCTTGAGGTGCTTGCCGTCCACGAATGCGAGCACGGACACCTCGGGGCCGGTCAGGTATTCCTCGATGACCACGCGCGCGCCCGCGCCGCCGAAGGCGTGGCCGTCGATCGCGTCCTTGACCGCGGCGATGGCTTCCTCCTCGGTCATGGCGACCGTGACGCCCTTGCCGAGCGCAAGCCCGTCCGCCTTGACGACGATCGGCGCGCCCTGCGCCTTGATATAGTCGATGGCGGACGCGGAATCCTCGAACACGGCGTAGGCCGCGGTCGGGATGTTGTATTTTTTCATCAGCTCCTTGGCGAACGACTTGGAGCCCTCGATGACCGCGGCATTTTTCCGCGGGCCGAACGCGCGGATGCCGGCCGCCTCGAGCGCGTCGACCATGCCGAGCGCGAGCGGGTCGTCCGGCGCGACCATCACGAGGTCGGGCCGGTGCGCTTTCGCAAAGGCCACCACGCCGTCGATGTCCGTGGCCTTGATGTCCACGCACTCGGCCTCCTGCGCGATGCCGCCGTTGCCCGGCGCGCACCAGATATGGTCCACCTTGGGGCTTTTCTTCAATGTATGGACGATGGCGTGCTCACGGCCGCCGCCGCCGATGACGAGAACCTTCATGAGTTATCTCCTTCCATTTATTTGCGCATGCGGAACAGTGCGTCTATGATCAGCTGGAGCGCGCCCAGCCCCTGCAGGACCGGCGCGGCAAGCGCGATCCCCTGCGCGGTCAGCGCGTTCGCGCCGAGAACGGCGGACAGGAGGGGGAACAGGCAGCCCGCGCTCCACACCGCGAGGGCGATCCACTCGGGCGCCGCGCGCCGGCCGTCCGCGCGCATCACCGCGCCGCAGGCGCGCAGCAGCAGGCAGCCGGTGATCCACTGCACCGCATCGCCCGCATAGGACAGGGCAATGTGGGCGAGCCCCGGCCCGAGCACAGGCGTGCCGCCGAGCAGGACGAAAAAGAGCATCACATCCGCCGCGACGCTCGCGTAAAAGAACCAGCGCGAGGCGCTCTGCCAGGCCAGCGCGCCGGCGGAGAGCAGCGCGAAGGCCGCGAGCTGCATCATCCAGTTGCCGGGCAGGGCGATCATCACCGCCGCGCCGACGCCGAGAAGCAGGCGGCCCTGAAACAGTGTCAGCTGGGTCATACCGTCCCCTCCCGCAGCAGCACCCGCGCGCGGCACAGGTACCGGATCATCCAGATATACGAAACGAACGCCGCCAGCAGCGCGATCACCTCGAGCGCGAGCTGGACCGTGAACAGCGGCGTGTAGCTGCCCTGCTGAAGCGACAGCACATCCTGCCCGTCGAAACAGGGCAGGAAGCCCAGCATGGACGCGCCGCGCTGCGCGAGCGTGGCATAGGCCCACACCCGGCCGAGCCGCCGCGTGCCGTTCGACACGTCTGCCGCCGCAAGATGGCGGTCAAACGCATTTTGCAGCGGCAGATAGTACAGCAGGAACAGCAGGTTGGACGCCATGCTGACCGCCCAGCCGGACGCGCCGGCCATCATCAGGACGCACAGCGCCGCGCCCGCGGCGGCCGCCGCCAGCGCGGCCGTACAGCGCAGGCGAAGCGCCGCATAGCCGTTCATCAGCCAGCACACGAGCAGCAGCGCAAAGCCGAACAGGCGGCCCGCAGCGTCTGCGGCCACGCCGGCGGTCAGCTGCACGGCGAGCGCCGCCAGCGTCCAGCCCGCCGCGTTTGCGGGGTTTGGCTGAAGCATCAGTGATGGAACAGGCGCATGCCGGTGAACGCCATGACGATGCCGTATTTATTCGCGGTCTCGATGACGTTGTCGTCGCGGATCGAGCCGCCCGGCTGCACGATATACTGCACGCCCGACTTGCGCGCGCGCTCGACATTGTCGCCGAACGGGAAGAACGCATCCGAGCCCACGGTCACGCCGGTGTTCTTGGCGATCCACGCCTTTTTCTCCTCCGCGGTCAGCACCTCGGGGCGTACCTTGAAGGTGTTCTGCCACACGCCGTCCGCGAGCACATCCTCGTACTCGTCCGAGATATACACGTCGATCGCGTTGTCGCGGTCGGGACGGCGGATGCCGTCGACAAACTGCAGGCCGAGCACCTTGGGATGCTGGCGCAGGAACCAGTTGTCCGCCTTGCTGCCCGCCAGACGCGTGCAGTGGATGCGGCTCTGCTGGCCCGCGCCCACGCCGATGGTCATGCCGTCCTTGGCGTAGCAGACCGAGTTGGACTGGGTGTACTTGAGCGTGATGAGCGACAGGATCATGTCGTGCTTGGCCGACTCGGGCAGGTCCTTGTTGTCGGTGACGATGTTGTTCAGCAGGCTCTCATTGATCTCATAGTCGTTGTAGCCCTGCTCGAAGCGGATGCCGAAGATGTCGCGCTGCTCGATCGGCTTCGGGACATAGTCCGGGTCGATCTGGACGACGTTGTAGCCGCCCTTGCGCTTGGTTTTGAGGATGGCGAGCGCCTCGTCGGTGTAGCCCGGGGCGATGATGCCGTCCGACACCTCGTGCGCGAGGTAGGAGGCGGTGTCCGCGTCGCACACGTCCGAGAGCGCCGCCCAGTCGCCGTAGGAGCACAGACGGTCCGCGCCGCGCGCGCGGATGTAGGCGCACGCGATGGGGGAGAGCTCGTGGTCCGCCTCGACGAAGTACATCTGCTTCTCGACCTCGGTCAGCGGTTTGCCGAGCGCCGCGCCCGCGGGGGAAACGTGCTTAAAAGACGCCGCCGCCGGCATGCCGGTCGCCTTTTTGAGCGCCTTGACCAGCTGCCACGAGTTGAATGCGTCGCAGAAGTTGATATAACCCGGCTTGCCGTTGAGCACCTCGATCGGCAGCTCGCCCTCGGTCATAAAGATGCGCGCGGGCTTCTGGTTGGGGTTGCAGCCGTATTTGAGTGCGAGTTCGTTCATGCGTCCTTTCCCTCCTCATGCTTGTTGCGGATCTCCTGCCAGTAGGCGCCGGTCGCAAGGTCGATATAGCGCACGAACAGCGAGACCTTGTTCTGCTCGTTCATGCTGCTCCACAGCAGCTCGGTGAACTGCTTGATCGGCTTTTCGATGCGGATGCACTTGGGCTCGCCGCGGAAGGGCGGGAGCGGGTCGCCATCGCACTGATAGGTGTGGATGAAGTGGCCGAGGCCGGGCACCGGCTTGTCATACTCATAGAAAAAGCGCTTGTTCGAGGTGCGGTCGGACGTGAAGTTCTTGAGGATGGACAGGGAATACGAGCCGTCCTCGTTGATGACGCCCGAGATGCGCGAGGTGTAGTTGGGCGCGTCCGGCTCGAACTGGCGGGTGCGCAGGGCGTCGATATAGCTCTTGCCCTCGCGCAGGTAGTCGCAGATCGTGTCGGTCTGGTCGCCGTTGGTGACGACCAGCTTGCCGCCGCACTGGCGCACCGGATGGTAGATGATGAGCGAGGGGTCGGTCATCTTGGCGGGGTCGTACGCCTGGGTGCGGATGCCGTCCTCGGTCTCGACGAACACGCGGTTGCGGCTGTTTTCCGAGCGGCCCATGATGAAGTACGCGACCACGTTGTACTTGTTATCCAGCGTGCGGCCGAAGATGATGCCGCGGCCCGGATACGCATTGCTCATCAGTTCATTGCTGATGTCAAACACATTTTTGCTCATGCTGCTGTCACTCCTTTTCCGTTCTTGCCACCCATGCGCCGTGCACGGTGAGCCGGCCGGCGCAGAAATCGGACACCGCCTGCGGCAGCAGGATCCATTCGGCCTGCTCCATCACGCGGCGCTGCAAAATCTCCGGGGTGTCTCCGTCCTCCACGCAGACGGCTTTCTGCGCGATGATCGCGCCGCCGTCCACCACTTCGGATACGAAATGCACGGTCGCACCGGTCACCTTCACCCCTTTGGCGAGGGCGGCCTCGTGCACGCGCAGGCCGTAGAACCCCTCCCCGCAGAACGAGGGGATGAGCGAGGGATGGACGTTGATGATGCGGTTTTCCCATGCGCGGCACAAGCTGTCCGGCAGGACGGTCATAAATCCGGCCAGCACGATCAGCCCCACGCCCTTTTCGCGCAGCAGCGCGTCCAGCGCATCGGAATAGGCGCTGGGGGTGTCAAAATCCCTGCGCCGCAGCACAGCGGTGGGGATGGACGCTTTCGCCGCGCGCTCGAGCGCGTAGGCGTCCGGATTGGAGGAAACGACGAGCGCGATGCGCCCGTTTTCGATCCTGCCCGCCTGCTGCGCGTCGATCAGCGCCTGCAGATTCGTGCCGCCGCCGGAAACCAAAACTGCGATGTTGATCATGGCTATTTTCTCCGAAAAAATAAAATTGAGGATGGAAAATGGAAAATGGCTCCCCGCAGTGCGCCCGGAGGCGCGCCGCGGCAGAAATCGCTTTTTCCATTCTCCATCATACCTGCTCCGCCGGGGGGATTAGACGAGCTCGACGCCCTTGTCGCCGGCGACGCACTCGCCGATCACATAGGCCTGCTCGCCCGCGGCCGAGATCGCCGCGACCGCGCGGGAGGCGTCCTCCGCCGCGACGGCCAGCACCAGACCCGCGCCCATGTTGAACGTGTTGTACATATCGCGCTCCGGGATGTTGCCGGTCTTTGCGATCAGCTCGAACACCGGCGGCACCGGCAGCGCGTGCTTTTCGATCTTCGCGCAGACGCCGTCCGGCAGCATGCGCGGCACGTTTTCATAAAAGCCGCCGCCCGTGATATGGCTGATGCCCTTGACGTCCACCTTGCCCATCAGCGACTGGATGGTCTTGACGTAGATCTTGGTCGGGGTGAGCAGCTCCTCGCCGAGCGTCTTGCCGAATTCGTCGATATAGCGGCGCACGGACTTTTCATTGATGCCGAGCGTCTTGCGCACGAGCGAATAGCCGTTGGAATGCACGCCCGAGGAGGCCACGCCGATCAGCGCGTCGCCCGGGCGGATGCCCGTGCCGTCGATCATCTTTTCCTTGTCGACCATGCCGACCGAGAAGCCGGCCATGTCGTATTCGTCCTCGGGGTAGAAGCCGGGCATCTCGGCGGTCTCGCCGCCGATCAGCGCGCAGCCCGCCTGACGGCAGCCCTCGGCGATGCCCGAGACCATCTGCGCGATCTTGGCCGGGTGGTTCTTGCCGACCGCGATATAGTCGAGGAAGAACAGCGGCTGCGCGCCGCAGCACGCAATATCGTTGACGCACATGGCCACGCAGTCGATGCCGACCGTGTCATGCTTGTCCATCAGGAAGGCCAGCTTGAGCTTGGTGCCCACGCCGTCCGTACCGGAGACCAGAATGGGATCGGCCATGCCCTTGAAATCCGGGCGGAACAGGCCGCCGAAGCCGCCGAGCGTGCCCATCACGCCCTTGGTGAAGGTGGATTCCACCATCGGCTTCATCAGCTTGACCGCCTCGTAACCGGCGGTTACGTCTACGCCGGCAGCCTTATAGCTCTCAGAACGGCTCTCACTCATAGTAAAACTCCTTCGTCGTGTTTTTGGATGGGGACGGGGTCATTCTTTCCCGTTCCAGCAGTAGGTGCACACCTTGTCGCGGTCCAGGCCGATGGCCTCGAGCAGGCCGTCGAGCGACTGGTAGCCCAGCGAGCTGAAGCCGAACTTTTCACAGATGGCCCGAAGCATGCACTGGCCGCGCTCGGTGTTGGCGTCCGCGTATTCCTCGAGGTGCTTCTGGCCCTCGTCGCCCTCGAGCTCCTGCACGGTGCGGCGGGCGAGCAGCTCCATCTCGGAATTGCTGGACGAGAAATTCAGGTATTTGCACCCGTACATGATCGGCGGGCAGGCGGAGCGCATGTGCACTTCCTTCGCGCCGGATTCGTACAGGAATTCGACGGTTTCGCGCAGCTGCGTGCCGCGGACGATCGAATCGTCCACAAACAGCAGCTTTTTGCCCTCGATCAGCTCGGGCACCGGGATCTGCTTCATCTTGGCGACCTGATTGCGGATCTTCTGGTTGGCCGGCATGAACGAGCGCGGCCAGGTCGGGGTGTACTTGACGAACGGGCGCGCAAACGGCTTGCCGCATTCGTTGGCGTAGCCGATCGCGTGCGGCAGGCCGGAATCCGGCACGCCGGCGACGTAATCGACGTCCTGCGCAAGGCCGCGCTTTTTGTCGTCCCGCGCCATGATCTCGCCGTTGCGGTAGCGCATGACCTCGACGTTGACGCCCTCGTAATTCGAGTTCGGGTAGCCGTAATACGTCCACAGGAACGAACAGATGCGCATCTGCTCGCCCGCGGGGGACAGGGTCTCAAACCCCTCCGCCGTGACCTTGACCACCTCGCGCGGGCCGAGCTCGTAGGCGTCCTCATAGCCCAGCTTGTGGTAGGCGAAGGACTCGAACGAGACGCAGCAGCCGTCCTCGTTCTGGCCGATCAGCACGGGCAGGCGGCCCAGCCGGTCGCGCGCGGCGATGATGCCGTCCCGGGTCAGGACGAGCACGGTCAGCGAGCCGTCGATCAGCTCCTGCGCGTGCAGGATGCCCGAAACGAGGTCGTCCTTCTGGTTGATGAGCGCGGCGGCCAGCTCGGTCGAGTTGACCTTGCCCGAGCTCATGGCCATGAACTGATGGCCGTGGTCGGAAAAATAGCGGGAGACAAGCTCCTCCGCGTTGTTGATGATGCCGACCGTGGTCAGCGCATACAGCCCGAGGTGCGAGCGCACCAGCAGCGGCTGGGGGTCGGTATCGCTGATGCAGCCGATGCCGCTGCAGCCGGAAAAGTCCGGCAGGTCCTTTTCAAACTTGGTGCGGAACGGTGTGTTCTCGATGTTGTGGATCTGGCGCTGGAAGCCGCGGTCCTTGTCATAAACGATCATGCCGCCGCGGCGCGTGCCCAGATGCGAGTGATAGTCCACACCGAAAAAGATGTCCAGCACGCAGTCCTGCTTGGAGACTGCGCCGAAAAATCCGCCCATAAATACTCCTCTCCTGTGATCCCGTCAGCCCCTGTCCGCAGGGAGGGGGATCTCGTTTTCAAACATATTCTTTTCCGCCTGCTCCGGCACCGGGATCGGGTAACGGCCGGAGAAGCAGGCGTCGCAAAAGCCCAGATGGCAGCCCACGGCGATCTTGTGCGCGGCCTCGAGCGACAGGAAGCCCAGACTGTCCACGCCGATGATCGCGCGCATCTCCTCGACCGTGCGGCCGTGCGCGAGCAGCTGGCTGCGCTCGGGGATATCCGTGCCGAAAAAGCAGGGATGCCGGAATGGCGGCGCGGAGATGCGCATGTGCACCTCGGCCGCGCCTGCGTCGCGCAGCAGCTTTACCAGCCGCGCGCAGGTCGTGCCGCGGACGATCGAATCGTCCACAAGGATCACGCGCTTGCCCTCGACCGCGGTGCGCAGGGCGTTGAGCTTGAGGCGCACCGAGCGCTCGCGCTTGTCCTGTCCGGGCTGGATGAACGTGCGCGCGATATAGCGGTTTTTGATCAGGCCCACGCCGTAGGGGATGCCGGAAAACTTCGCGTAGCCGATGGCCGCGGGGATGCCCGAGTCGGGCACGCCGACCACCACGTCCGCGCCGACCGGATGCTCGATCGACAGGTACTTGCCGGCCTCCTGCCGGGCGAGCTCGACGCTCGCGCCGTCGATCACCGAGTCCGGGCGGGCGAAATAGATATACTCAAACACGCACGCGGACGTTTGGCACTGCGCGCCGCAGTGCAGCGAGCGCAGCTGGCCGTCCTCGACCACGCAGACCTCGCCGGGCGCAACGTCGCGGACAAATTCCGCGCCGAGCGCGTCGAGCGCGCAGGTCTCGGAGGCGAACACATAGCTGCCGTCCAGCCTGCCGATGCAGAGCGGGCGGAAGCCGTGCGGGTCGCGCGCGGCGATCAGCTTGCGCGGGCTCATCACGACGAGCGAGTACGCGCCCTCGATCACGCCCATGGCGTTCAGCACCGCCTGCTCGATCGAGCCGCACTTCAGGCGCTCGTTGACGATGGTATACACCAGTACCTCGGTGTCGTTCGACGAGCGGAAAATGCCGCCCGCCAGCTCGATGCGGCGGCGCAGCACGCCGGCGTTGACCAGATTGCCGTTGTGCGCCACGGCGAGGTTGCCCTTGACGTGGGTGATCGCGATCGGCTGCGCGTTTTCGCGCGACTGGCTGCCGGTGGTCGAATAGCGGACATGGCCGATGGCCATCGAGCCGGGCATGGCGTCCAGGATCTCCTGATTGAATACCTGGCTGACCAGGCCGACGTCCTTGTGGCAGCGGATGACGCCGCGGCGGTTGACCGCGATGCCGGCCGCCTCCTGTCCGCGGTGCTGGAGCGCGAACAGCGCGACATACGCCTCGTGCGCGGCGGCGATCTCCTGCCCCGGCGGCGCGGCGATGCCGAACACGCCGCACTCCTCATGCACCTTGTCAAATGGGGTTTTGCTATGCTTTTGGATACGATATTTCATGCGTTGCCTTTGCTGTGACCGGGGGTGTGCTTATTTGCTCATGACGCGTTTCATGATTTCCTGATAGGCCTCTTCCACGCCGCCCATATCGCGGCGGAAGCGGTCCTTGTCCAGCTTTTCGCCGGTGGTCTTGTCCCACAGGCGGCAGGTGTCCGGGCTGATCTCGTCGGCGAGGACGATCTGGCCGTCCGCGGTCTTGCCGAACTCGAGCTTGAAGTCGACGAGCGTGACGTTCAGCGTGTCGAAATACTGCTTCATCACGTCGTTTACCTTGAAGGTCATGGACTTGATCAGCTCGATCTCCTCACGGGTGGCGAGCTTCAGCGCGATCGCGTGGTAGTCGTTCATCAGCGGGTCGCCGAGGTCGTCGTTCTTGTAGGAGAACTCAAAGGTCGGCTCGTCGAACACGATGCCCTCCTCCACGCCGTAGCGCTTGGCGAAGGAGCCCGCGGAGATGTTGCGCACAATGACCTCGAGCGGCACGATGGAGACCTTCTTGACAACGGTCTCGCGGTCGTTCAGCTGCTCAACATAGTGGGTCGGCACGCCCTGCTGCTCGAGCAGCTGGAACATGTGGTTGCTCATCACGTTGTTGATCGCGCCCTTGCCCGCGATGGTGCCCTTCTTCTCGCCGTTGAACGCGGTGGCGTCGTCCTTGTAGGAGACGATGACGAGGTTCGCGTCGTCGGTCGCGAATACCTTCTTGGCCTTGCCTTCGTACAGCTGTTCTTTCTTTTCCATGATCGGTTCCTCCATTTTTATAAAGAATAATTTGAAACAACAGGATTGTTTGCGGGTTGTACCCGGCGTGCGGCAATGGCACCGCCCGCCGCGCCTTTACCCTG
>CALWJG010000049.1 GCA_944380945.1 uncultured Agathobaculum sp.
AACGATGTTATTTTCGGCAAACTGGATGCCGAGCTGGAACTTCTCGCCGACATGCTCCTTTGCTTTTTCCATCTGTCCATTATTGAGCGCCGAAACAATAGCATTTAGTTCGGCCTCCACATCAGAAAGATTCTGCTCCATTTTTTCTTTCTGTACAGTAAACAGCTGGATACTGGCGGGCATGGAGGTTTGTTTGATTTCTGCGATCGCGGCTTCAGCCTGATTGGCGTTTTGCTTCATCGTCCAGATCGTATCTGCCGTCCGCAGACCGGCTGCCGCCTGATTCAGCTTCTGATTTTGTGCCAACAGTGCGTTGGCACAGATTTGTTGTTTACATCAATTTGCTGCAGGACTTGATTGACAATGCCAAAAACAAAGAAGAACTGATAGCGTCTTGCCAAGCTGCGCACATTCCACTGGAGATGTTGCTGGACTTTGTTTCTGGGGACATATGGACGAAGGATGAACTTTTGCAGTGGTATCAAGAAGCGCTTGCGGAAGAAAGGAAAAAACGACGGGCAAGCGCTGAGAAAAGATGAGCTGCAGCAAAAGGGATAAGGCAACATCTTCATCAAAGAACAAAGAAAACAGTTGATAAAACCCTGAAAAACCGCAGCTGATCGGATGGAAGGGAATCGAAAAGTTGCGGCCAGCCAAAGGTAGTTCGAAAACCGGAATGGAGAAAAAAGTTCCTCCTTGTCGTGAAAAAGTTGGAAAAATCCCCTGATCCAACAGGAATAGGGGATTATTTCAGAAAAACCGGGCAGAAGTGGCATATTTTCAGCCGTTCACAGCCTCCGCTTGGATGCAAAAAACCAAACCAGCAAAAAAGTAAAGAAAAAGCACTGATTTCTCTCGAAATCAGTGCTTTTTAGTGGTTGCGGGGACAGGACTTGAACCTGCGACCTCCGGGTTATGAGCCCGACGAGCTACCAACTGCTCTACCCCGCGATATGCAGACCTTTCTTCAAGGTGCTTATATACTATATCACAGGGATGCGCGGTTGTCAAGAAAAACTTTACGGGTTCACGGTATTTTTTACTGTGCCGCCGGTCCTGCGCCGGTGTCCGGCGCGTCGGACAGCTCAAACCAGAACGCAATGCCGCCCGGCACGTTGCGCACGCCGCAGCTGCCGTGCAGCGTATCCGCGATCGCGCGGACGAGCGGCAGGCCGATGCCCGTGCCGCCGGCGGCGCGGGTGCGGGCGCGGTCGGTGCGGTAAAACTTCTCCCAGATGCGGGGCAGCTCCTCCTCGGGCAGGCCGTCGCCCTCGTTGAACACGGTCAGGCGCACGGTGCTGCCGGTGCGCGCGGCGGAGATCTCGATCCGCCCGCCGTCCGCCGTGTAGCGGATCGCGTTGGACAGGTAGTTCATTAGCACCTGCTCGAGCAGGTCGCCGTCCGTGCGCACGGTGACGCGGGTGTCCTCGTACCGCACCGTCAGGCCGCGGCCCTCGCAGAGCACCGCGGTCTTGCGCACTGCCTCGCTGCACAGCGCGTACAGGTCGATATCCTCGGCGTAGGTCTGCTCCGCGCCGAGCTCCAGCCGCGACAGGCTGAGCAGCTGCATGACCAGCTTGTTCATGCGGTCCGCCTCGTCCGCAATGGTGTCGCAGTAGTATTTGCGGTCCTCGGGATCGTCCGCCACGCCCGCGGTCAGGCCCTCGGCATAGCCCTGAATGAGCGCGATCGGCGTTTTGAGCTCGTGCGAGACGTTGACGATGAACTCCTGCCGCATGTTGTCCACGCGCTCCTTTTCGCGGATCTCCTGCGCCAGCTGCGCGTTGGTCTGCCGCAGCTCGCCGATGGTCTGCTCCAGATAGGCGGACAGGCGGTTGAGCGACTGCCCGAGCCGGCCGATCTCATCGTTCTCGCTGCCCTCGTATTTGGTGGAAAAGTCCAGCTCGCTCATGCGGTCCGCGACCTCGGACATGGCGATCAGCGGCCGCGTGAACTGGCGCGAGATGAGGTAGCCGCACGCCAGACAGATCAGCAGCGCGCACCCGCCCGCGATCAGCAGGAAGGTCAGGTTGAGCGAGGAGTTCTGCTGGATATAGGCGTAGGGCATATAGGCGAACAGGCATTTGTCCGCGTTGTCGTCCAGCGCGCCGGCCAGACACAGATACTGGTCGTTGTCCCCGAGCGACACGCTGAAAAGCTGGTACGCCCGGCTGCGCAGCGCGTTCAGATCGATGTTCTGCGCAATGGCCTGCAGGATGGTGTATCCGCGGCGCTGCTGCTCGAACAGGTCGAGGTCGGGCAGCTGGAAGGGGTCCTGCGTCTCCTCGTCCATTGACCAGAAAGAGGTGTAGAGCACCGTGCCGTCCGCGCGGATCACAGCCAGACGGATGGCGGTCTGGCTCTCGTAATTGTCCAGAATGGTGGCAATGCCGTCCGCATTGCGGTCATAGCTGCTGCGGATGCTGCGGTAGGCGTCCCGCAGCTCGCTGCGGCGCATCATCATGTAGTAATCCGAAAAGAAAAACACGTTGAGCAGCAGCAGCACGCCGATAAAGACCAGCGCAACCGCGCTGATCGCGGCGAAAAACTTGAAGCGGATCGACCGCGGCTTTCTCTTCATCCCTCAAACCGGTAGCCGTAGCCGCGCACGGTCTCGATCATCGAGCCGCAGCCGTCCAGCTTGGCGCGCAGCTTTTTGACATGGGTGTCCACCGTGCGCAGGTCGCCGAAATAGTCGTAGCCCCACACCGCGTTGAGGATGCTCTCGCGGGACAGGGCGATCGCGCGGTTGTTTTTGAAATAGACCAGCAGCTCGTATTCCTTGGGCGTCAGGTCGACCGGCGTGCCGTCCACCTGTACCTCGCGGCGCAGCTCGTTGATGGACAGCGCGCCGAACTGCTCGATCGGCGCGGCGGCGCGCCCCTCGCGCTTGAGCAGCGTGCGCACGCGCGCGGCCAGCACGATGGGGGAGAAGGGCTTGGTCACATAATCGTCCGCGCCCTCCTCGAGCCCGCGCACCTGGTCGGCGTCCTCGGCGCGGGCGGTCAGCAGCATGACGGGCAGATGCTCGCCGGCGTTCTCCTGCCCGCGCAGCTCGCGCAGGATCTCAAACCCGTCCATGCCGGGCATCATCACGTCCAGGATGGCGAGGTCCAGCCCGGCGCGGCGGTTCTCGATCAGCTGCATGGCCTCGCGCCCGTCCGCCGCCTCCAGAATGGTGTGGCCGTCCCGCTTCAAAAAGTCGCTGACCAGACGGCGGATGCGCGCCTCGTCGTCCGCGATCAGAATGGTAGACATACTGCTCCCACCTTTGCGTTCATTTCATATAGCTTTAATATAGTTTGAGAATTTGTCCGTTTTGTGAACGATCCCGCAACTCGCGGTGAAAGCGGGCTCAGCCGTCCTCCGCCTCGAGCACATAGCGGTAGAGCGCGTTTTTCTTGACGCCGGTCTCCGCGGACACCGCCTTGACCGCGTCCTTCTGCGTCAGCCCGTCCGCCATGCGGCGGCGCACCGCGTCCGCGGCTGCGGCCAGCCGGTCCTGCTCGTCCGCCTCGCTCGCGGGCTGGTCGGGCGCGCCCTCGACGATGAGCACGAACTCGCCGCGCGGGGCGTTTTCCTCATAGTAGGCCGCGGCTTCCGCGAGCGTGCAGCGCCGCGTCTCCTCGTGCAGCTTGGTCAGCTCGCGCGAGAGCGAGATGCGGCGATCGCCGCCAAAGGCCTCCGCGAGGTCGCGCAGCGTGGCGCACAGCTTGTGCGGCGCCTCGTAAAAGATCATGGTGCGTTTTTCGTCCGCGAGCGCGTCCAGATGCTCGCGCCGCGCCTTTTTGTTGACGGACAGGAAGCCCTCAAAGCACCAGCGCCCGGTCGGCAGACCGGAGGCCGCCAGCGCGCACACCGCGGCGCAGCAGCCCGGGATGGGCACGACCGGCACGTTGTTCGCGGCGCACAGCGCCACCAGATCCTCGCCCGGGTCGGAGACCGCGGGCGTGCCCGCGTCCGTGACGAGCGCGCAGCTTTCGCCCGCGAGCAGGCGGGCGAGCACCACCTCGCCGCGGGCGCGGCGGTTGTGCTCGTAATAGGACACCAGCGGCTTGTGCGGCAGGCCGCACGCGGTCAGCAGCTTCTGGGTGACGCGGGTATCCTCCGCGGCGATGAAATCGACCGCGGACAGCACCTCGCGCGCGCGGGGGGACAGGTCGCCCAGATTGCCGATCGGCGTGGCGACCAGATACAGAATGGATTCACTCATAGTAATATTTCCTTAAAAATTACTTTTTGTATATCTCGCGGTATTCCTCGCTTTCGACGAGCAGCGGCGGCTCGACGATCAGCCCCTCCGCGCTGCCGCCCTTGCGGCACTCGGCGAGCACGGCGCTGGGGGAAGCCTGCGCGTTCTGGTGCACAAAGCGCAGCCGCTTGGGCACGAGCCGCACGCGGGAGAGCGCCTCGAGCAGCGTCCACAGCCGCTCGGGGCGGAACACGAACGCCGCCTTGCCGCCTGTGTGCAGCACGAACGAGGCCGCGACCGCCACCTCCTCGACCGTGCAGGCGTCGTCCTGCCGGGCGAGCCGCCGCGCGGGCGCGGGCGCGCTTTTGCCCGCTGCGCGGTCAAAGTAGGGCGGGTTGCAGATGACGTAATCCATGCTGCCGTGCGGCAGCAGGCTGCGGATGGCGCGCAGGTCGCCCTCGATGGCGGCAATGTCCACGCCGTTGTCCGCGATCGACTGCCGGAACAGCGAAAGCGGTTCGGGCTGCAGCTCCAGTCCGGTGATTTTGAGATCCGGCCGGTAGAGGAGCAGCGACAGCGCGCCCGTGCCGCAGCCGAGGTCGAGCACGCGGGCGTTCCGCCGCGGCCGTGCAAACGCCGCGAGCAGCACGCTGTCCTGCCCGAGCTTGAAAAAGCGGTCGTCCTGCCGCAGGGTCAGGCCGTTGGGCAGGTGTTCGATGGTTTGCGGCATGGATGTCCTCCTTGTGCGGATATGGGAAAAGCCGGCCCGCGGCCGGCTTGCAGGGACAGGATCACGCTCCGGTCATCGCGCCGAATTTGCGCGCGTGCTCCTTGAGCTTGTCAAAGGTCTCCGCGCTGATGACGTGCTCGATGCGGCAGGCGTCCTCGGCGGCGGTCTCGGGCGACACGCCCAGACGGGTCAGCAGCTCGGTGAGCACGGTGTGGCGCTCGTAGATGGTCTCGGCGATCTTGAGGCCGGCCTCGGTCAGCCCGAGCAGGCCGTTCTGGTCGATCGAGACATAGCCGTTATCGCGCAGCAGACCGACCGCGCGGCTGATGCTCGGCTTGGAAAAGCCGGTGTAGTGCGCCACGTCGATCGAGCGGACCTGCCCGTTTTTCTGCAGCAGGACGAGAATGGCTTCCAGATAGTTTTCCGCGCTTTCCTGTATTTTCACAGTGCAGGCCCTCCTTTTGTGCGGCCGGTAAAGATTGTTTTTATTTTATCATATACCGTGGGCTTTGGCAAGCGGGGCAGGGCAGCGCCTACGGGAATTTGCGGCGCGGAAAAAGCCGCAGACAGCGCAAAGCGCGCCGCCCGCGGCTTGATTTTATCCAAAGTGTCCCATCGCGCCGTACATCTCCGGCCGGCGGTCGCGGAACACGCCCCAGCTGCGGCGCAGCTCGCGGATCTCGTCGAGATCGAAGGTGTGCGTCAGGATACAGGCGCTGTCGCGGCCCGCCTGCTCGACCAGATCGCCGGTCTCGTCCGCGATGAAGGACGAGCCGTAAAACGTCAGCGAGGAGGACTGCTGCTGGTTGTCCGCCGAGGGGGTGACGGTCTCGGTGCCGATGCGGTTGGCCGCGATGAGCGGCATGATGTTCGCCGCCGCGTGGCCCTGCATGCAGCGCCGCCAGTGCGGCATGGAGTCGCAGTCCAGAATGGGCTCCGAGCCGATCGCGGTCGGATAGAACAGCAGCTCCGCGCCCATCAGCGCCATGCATCTTGCGGACTCGGGGAACCACTGGTCCCAGCAGATGCCCACGCCGATCTTGGCATAGGCCGTGTCCCACACGCGGAAGCCGGTGTCCCCGGGCGTGAAGTAGAATTTCTCCTGATAGAAGTGGTCGTCCGGGATGTGGGTCTTGCGGTACTGGCCGAGGACCGACCCGTCCGCGTCGATGACGGCGACCGTGTTGAACGTGGTCTCGCCCACGCGCTCGTAATAGCTGACCGGCAGCACGACCCGGAAGTCGCGCGCGATCTGCTGCAGCGCACGCACCGCGGGGTTTTCCTCCAGCGTGGTGGCCAGATGGTAGTTTTCGTAGTTCTTTTCCTGGCAGAAATACCAGTTTTCAAACAGTTCGGGCAGCAGGATGATCTGCGCGCCGCGCGCGGCGGCTTCGCGCACCTGCTCGGCCGCGGTCGCGAGACCATAGGTCATCTGGACCGCCGCAACGGTGACTTTGCTCATGGTGTTATCTCCTTTGTTTCCGGCTTTGCATTATGCCCGCGGGATCTGCTGGGTGATGCAGTGGATATTGCCCCCGCCGATCAGAATGTCCCGCGCGGGGATGGCGACGACCTTGCGCGTGGGGAACAGCGTCTGCAAAATCGCCTGCGCCTTGCTGTCCATCGGGTCGCCGAACGCGGGCATGACGACCGCGCCGTTTGCAATATAGAAATTGACATAGCTCGCCGCCAGCCGCTCGCCCGGCGTGCGGGTCGGCTCGCCCTCGCACAGGTCGAGCCCGGCGCACTCCTCCTCCGTGATGGTCACGGGCGCGGGCAGGGGCAGCTTGTGCACGGTGATTTTGCGTCCCTTGGCGTCGGCCGCGGCCTCGAGCGCGTCCAGGCTCGCCTTGGAGAGCGCATACTGCGGGTCGCTCTCGTCGTCCGTCCACGCGAGCACGACCTCGCCGGGCGCGACAAACGCGCACACGTTGTCCACATGCTCGTTTGTCTCGTCGTTGTAAATGCCGCGCGGCAGCCAGATCACCTTGGATACGCCCAGATACTCGCACAGCGTGCGCTCGATCTCGGCTTTGGACAGCGCCGGGTTGCGCCCCGCGGACAGCAGGCAGGCTTCGGTGACGAGCGCGGTGCCCTCGCCGTCGACGTGGATCGAGCCGCCTTCGCAGATGAAGTCCCGCTTGTCATAGCAGTCCGCGTCCGTCAGGTCGCAGAATTTGCGCGCCACGCGGTTGTCGCGCTCCCAGCTGGGGTACAGGCCGTCCACGTCGCCGCCCCAGGCGTTGAAGCCCCAGTCGATGCCGCGGCGCCCGCCCGTACCGTCGATGACGAACGTCGGCCCAACGTCGCGCGCCCAGGCGTCGTCGGTCTCCATCACGACCAGACGCACCTGCGGCGGCAGCTGGGCGCGGGCGTTGTCATACTGTCCCTCCGAGCAGAGCACGGTCATTTTTTCGCTCTCCGAAATCGCCTCGATCACGCGGAGGAAGGCCCTGCGCGCGGCGTATGCGCCGTACTGCCAGGAATCCGCCCGCTCGGGCCAGATCATCAGGCAGCCCTCGTGGGGCGCGTATTCCGCAGGCATGTAAAACCCGTCCGCAGCCGGGGTGGTGTGTAAGATCCTCATAGTTGTTCTCCTGTTGTGCATTCTGTTTATAGGGTACATCATTTTGATTTATCTTGCAACGGTTTCCGCCATATGTTACACTGAATACACACAAAATTCAAGCTTTTTCAAGGAGGCATCCCATGGCCAGCTATCCCTATGTTTACGGCTATGCCTACACATACCCGTCGTTTTTCTCGATCTTGGTGCCCGCGCTGGCGCTGGCGGTTACGGTCGTCGGCGGGCTGGCGCTGTATTTCCTGTTCGCGCGCCGGCCGGGCCGCGCGCACGGCGCTGCCGCGCGGCTGCACGAGTTCCTGACCTTCCGCACGTTTTACACCGAGCGCATCCTGCGCGCGCTGTACTGCATCACCGTGGCCGGCATCAGCGTGTACAGCGTCGTGCTGCTGTTTTCGCACTTTGTGCTGGCGCTGCTGCTCTTTGTGCTCGGCAACCTGATCGCGCGCGTCGTGTTTGAATACGCGCTGCTGCTGCTCGTGCTCTGCCGCAACGCGCAGGAGATCAACCGCAAGATGGGTCCGCTGCCCGCCCAGGCGGACGAGCCGCAGGTGCCGCCCGTGCCGCCGCAGGCGGGGATGGAGCCGACTGTTCAGCCGCAGGCGCAGCCCGACGCGCCGCCGCCGCAGGCATATGCCGAGCCGCCTGCCCAGCCGCACCCGCAGCCCGACGCGCAACCGCCGCAGCCGCCCGTGCCGCCGCAGGAATAAAGCATCTGAAACGCAAAAACGCGCCGCAGCGGTAATCCGCAGCGGTGCGTTTCTATTATGTGGGAGATTAGTCGCAGGTTTACATGAGTTCTGCGATCTGTTCAACAGGCTGGTCGTTGCTGTCGTAAAGCGTAGCTTGTCCGCTGTCGCGCGGGATCACAACGGCGAACGGCTTGCTGCTGTCAATCGTGATAGTTTGACCGTTATCCATTTCGATGCGGGCCACCTGCAGCCGGTTCATGGAAACAAGCGCAGTGTCGTGGCCATCCAGCGAGAATTTCGCTACGCTGTCGGCAATCACCCCCAGTGAGCCGCCTGCATGAAAATGATATCCGAAATCCAATCCGCTGTAATTAAAATAAATGGAAACTACATGACTGTCTGCCGTATCGCCATAAAACAGCAGTGCAGCAGTTGTGTCAGATACATCCTGCACAACCTGATACTCCGCCGGGATATACTGGCTGCTACGCGCATCGGATTCGATGTGGGAGCGTGTCACACCGGGTGGGCTGGTAATCCACCAGATGCAAATGAGTACAATCAGCGCGGTAATCAAAAACAAAACCGCCTGTGCATGTCGGTGCCGTATGGATTTCATCACAAATTCCCCCTTAGAATCATGGTTTCTGCTCCGCCTGCCGGATCTCGCCCAGCAGGCGCTGGTGCGCGTCGTCAAACAGCAGCTTCTGGTTGTGGGCGTAATAGGCGTCGCAGCCGAAGTTCTGGATGAACCACGAGGTGAAAAAGTTCGCGGTCAGCTCGGTGGCGAACAGCACAAGCTCCTGGCTGTCCGGAATGGCGGCGTCGAGGAAGGCAAAGGCGTTTGCCAGCTGCCGGTCGGTCTGCGCCGCCGCGTCCGCGCGCGCCTGCACGTCCTGCTGGAACAGCGTCTTGAGGTGCTCGAACCCGCGCCCCTTAGGCGTTTTTTCGAGCGCCAGCCCCTGCCGGAAGGCGGCGAGCCGCTCGACCTCGCGTCCGGCGGCAAAGAGCGCGTCGCGGTCGGTCGAGCCGGCGGCGCGGCGGCGCGCGAGCGCGGCCTGCTTTTCCTCCAGCAGCGCGCCGAGCGTCTTTTCACCCTCGCGCACGCGCAGCAGGTCCTGATGCAGCGCGTCGGTCAGCAGGTCGAGACGGTAGGTCTCTCGCGCGCCCTCCGCCAGCCGCGACAGCAGCAGGCCGAGCACGCCCAGCTTTTCGTCAAACGCCGCGCCCGCCAGCTCGGAGGCGCGCATGTCCTCCCAGCTGCCGTCCAAAATCTCCTCCACGCGGTAGACGCGCTTATACTTTTCGTACAGCTGGAGGTAATTTGCAAAATCGCTCGCCACGCGCGGCAGCTGCAGATACTGCTCGACGACCTGCCGGTCCACCGGCAGCCCCAGCCCCTCGTATACCTGCATCAGCTCGGACAGGTCCTCCCAGCCGCGCGCGGTGACGAACTGCATGCCGTCCGCCGTGGCCTCGACGCGGTAGAAATGGTCGCGCCGCGCCTCGAGGTAGGACAGGATCGCGCCGTGCACGCCGCGGCGGTAGGCGTATTCCTTCCAGACGCCGTAGTCCTCCTCCACGTCGATGCGTTTGACGCGGTCGAGCGTGACAACGTCGAACTCGCGCACGGACTTGTTGTATTCGGGCGGGTTGCCCGCCGCGACGACCACCCAGCCCTCGGGCAGGCGCTGGTTGCCGAAGGTCTTGCACTGCAGAAACTGCAGCATCATGGGCGTGAGCGTCTCCGAGATGCAGTTGATCTCATCGAGGAACAAAATGCCCTCCTTGACGCCCGTGCGCTCGATCTCGCGGTAGACCGAGGCGATGATCTCGCTCATCGTGTAGGCGGTGACCGCGTATTCCTGCCCGCCGAACTTCTGGTGCTCGATGTAGGGCAGGCCGAGCGCGGACTGGCGCGTGTGGTGGGTCAGCGTGTAGGACACCAGCCCGACGCCGGTCTCCTCCGCGATCTGCTCCATGATCTGGGTCTTGCCGATGCCCGGCGGGCCCATCAGCAGGATGGGGCGCTGCCGGATGGGCGGGATGCGGTA
>CALWJG010000050.1 GCA_944380945.1 uncultured Agathobaculum sp.
TGCGCATATTCCGCGACGGACGCGGATTTGGGCACGGTCTTGGGCTTGGCGTTGCGGCCGTGGCGGAAAACGTCCTGCTCCTCCTCGTCCAGCAGCGGCAGGATGCGCTGCACGGCTTCCGCCTGCGCCGAGGCGCGCACCAGCTCGACCGTGCGGCTGTGCAGGTTTTTGGCGGTCTGCGTGCCGCCGCACGCGAGAAAGGACCGCACCAGCACCTCATAAACGGCATCGCCCACATGGGCGAGCGCGAGGCTCGTCATGCGGGCGATAGCAGCGTCATCCAGCTTGGGATGCAGATAGTCCATTACTTGTCCTCAGCAGCCGGCGCGGCAGCGGCAGCTTCCGCCTTGGCCGCCTCAGCCTTGGCCTTGGCAGCAGCCGCCTGCTTGGCCTGCATCTCCTTGAACTTGGCCTTTTCCTCCTCGGTCGGGACAGGCTCGATGCAGCCCTTCGGGCAGGCCTTGGTGCACATCTTGCAGTTCTTGCACTTGTCGTAATCGATCTTGGCTACGCCGTCGATCACGTGGATCGCGTCGAACTTGCAGGTCTTTTCGCACATCTTGCAGCCGATGCAGCCGTTGGAGCAGACCTTCATGACCTCGGGGCCCTTGTCCTTGTTGACACAGTTGACGTGTACCTTCTTGGACTCCGGCACCAGATCGATCAGCTTCTTCGGGCAGGCCGCGACGCACTTGCCGCAGGCCACGCACTTGTCGGTATCGACCTTGGCCACACCGTCGACGATGTGGATGGCGTCGAACGCGCAGGCCTTGACACAGGAGCCCAGACCCATGCAGCCGTAGGCGCAGGCCTTGGGGCCGCCCGCAACGCGCATGGCAGCCGTGCAGTCCTGCAGGCCCTCGTACTTGGTCTTGTCGACCGCGTTGCAGCCGCCGTTGCAGTAGACATGCGCGACCTTGCGCTCGCCGGCTTCGACTTCAACGCCCATGACCGCAGCGATCTTCTCCGCCGCGGCAGCGCCGCCGACCGGACAGCCGTTGACCGGCGCACGGCCCTCGACGATGGCAGCCGCCATACCGTCGCAGCCCGGGTAGCCGCAGCCGCCGCAGTTTGCGCCCGGCAGGCACTCACGCACCAGCGGCACGCGCTCGTCCACCTCTACGGCGAACACCTTGGCCGCGATGCCCAGCAGGATCGCGAACAGGATGCCCATGATGAACAGCACGGCAACCGCCGCAATGATATTTGTCGTCATATCCATTTCTTATCTTTCCCCCTTGCTTACCAGATCGACAGGCCGGAGAAGCCCATGAAGGACATCGCGAGCAGCGCCGCGGAAACCAGCGCGATCGGGAAGCCTTCAAAGCACTTGGGGCACTTCGAGGTTGCGTCCAGACGCTCACGGATCGAGGAGAACAGGACGATCGCCAGCGTGTAGCCCAGGCCGGAGCCGACGCCGTAAACCATCGAGCCGATGAACGAATAGCTGTTGTCGATATTCGAGATCGCCGCGCCGAGCACCGCGCAGTTGGTGGTGATCAGCGGCAGGAAGATGCCGAGCGCCGAATACAGGGCCGGCATGGATTTTTTCATGAACATCTCGACGAACTGCACGAGCGTCGCGATGACCAGAATGAACGCGATGGTCTGCATGTACTGCAGATCCAGCGGTTCGAGGATGAAATACTGCACCGCCCAGGTAACGGCACTCGCCAGCGCCATGACGAATACGACCGCCATGCCCATGCCGATGGCCGTATCGGTCTTTTTGGAAACACCGAAGAACGAGCAGCAGCCCAGGAACTGGACCAGAATGTAGTTATTGACCAGGATGGACGCCACAGCGAGCGACAGGATCTCGGTCAGGCCCATGGAATCAGGAAATACGAAAGGCATTTACTTGTCCTCCTTTCCGGCCATGATCTTCTGGATGGCCGCAAAGATGAAGCCCAGCATGAGGAAGCCGCCGGCCGGCAGGATCATCATGACCACGGGATTGGTGTTGAAGAACGGGATCGCGAAGCCCTCTGCCGGGATGACGCCGGACAGGAAGGGCAGCAGGGTGGACAGACCGGCCAGGAAGGTGCCGGCGCCCAGCAGCTCGCGGAAGAAGCCCATCAGCACCAGCGCGAAGGTGAAGCCCAGACCCATGCACACGCCGTCCAGCGCGGAGGGGAGGACAGCGTTCTTGGACGCATACGCCTCGGCACGGCCGAGGATGATGCAGTTAACAACGATCAGCGGCAGGAACAGGCCGAGGGACGCCGCCAGAGACGGCACGAACGCCTGCAGCGCCAGATCGATCGTGGTAACGAACGCCGCAATGATGGTGATGAACGCCGCGATACGCACCTTGTCCGGAATGAACCGGCGCAGCGCGGAAATAACGATGTTGGAGCAGATCAGTACGATGGTCGCCGCCACGCCCATGCCGATGGCATTGGACAGCGAGGTCGAGGTCGCCAGCGTCGGGCAGAGGCCGATGGTCTGCATGAAGATCGGGTTGTCGAGGATGACGCCCGCCTTCAGTTGGTCTTTGAATTTCATGTGGCTCTTCCTCCTTTAACCCAGGCTTGCGACGCAGTTCGCCGCCGTGTTGACGCCGAGCGTGACCGCACGGGACGTGATGGTCGAGCCGGTGATGGCGTTGATCGTGCCGCCGTCCTTGGTGACCGCGAGGCTGCCGTCCGCCGGCTGGCCGGCAAACTGGGTGATCCAGTTCGGGTCGGACTGCGCCTTGGCGCCCAGGCCCGGGGTCTCGCCGTGGGCGGTGACCTGCGCGCCGGCGACCGTGCCGTCCGTGTTGATGCCGACGATCATGGTCAGCGTGCCGCCGAAGCCGCTCGGATTGACCTCAACGCAGTAGCCGATGGTCTCGCCGCCGGCCTGCGCCGCATAGACGCCGGAGATGGCCGGCTGGCCCTTATCCTCGGGCGCGGTCCACTCTTCGCCGACATCCACGGCCTCGAAGCTCTCCGCGTCCTGCATGATGACCGCCATGGCCTCATTGCGGGTGTTCTCATTGTTCTGCTTGATCTTGTCCGCGGTTACCGCGTTGATAAAGCCCAGAAGCAGGGCGCACACGAAGGTGATCAGGCCCAGTACGAGGACAAGCTGTACAATGCCGCCTTCTTTTCTGCTGCTATCCATAACTTACTGTGCCTCCTTCTTCTTATCCAGCGCATAACCGAACTTGCGCGGATGGGTGATCTTGTCGATCGCCCACACGAGCGTGTTCATGATCAGGATGGAGTAGGATACGCCCTCCGGCAGGCCGCCGAAGTAGCGGATGAATACGGTCAGCAGGCCGCAGCCGATGCCGAAGATGATCTGGCCCTTGGGGGTGACCGGGCTGGTGACATAGTCGGTCGCCATGAAGATGGCGCCCAGCATCAGGCCGCCGGACAGCACCTGGGAGAGCATCCAGTCGATGCGGGATACGTCGCCCATCGGGAACAGGAAGGTGATGACCGCAACGGTCAGGATGTAAGCTGCGGGGATGTTGATCGTGATGACCTTGCGCCACAGCAGGTAGATGCCGCCGACGATCAGCGCGGCCGCGCAGGTCTCGCCGATGACGCCGCCGGTCTGGCCGATGAGCATCTGCTTGAGGCTCGCGTCCGGCAGGGCGCCGTTCTTCATCGCGGCCAGCGGGGTCGCGGTGGAGATCGCGTCGGTGACCGTGACCTTGCCGAACAGCGGCAGGTCAGCGAACGGCTGGGTCCAGGTGGTCATCATGCCCGCCCAGGACGCCATCATGAACGCACGCGCGCCCAGCGCCGGGTTCATGAAGTTCTTGCCCAGGCCGCCGAACAGCATCTTGACGACGACGATGGCAAACAGCGCGCCGAATACGACCATCCACCAGGAGGCCGCGACCGGCACGTTGAACGCGATCAGCGCGCCCGTGACCAGGCAGGACAGATCGCCCACCGTGTTCGGCTGCTTTACGATTTTGTTGTAGATGGTTTCAAACACCGCGCACGCGACCATGGAGATCACGGTCAGCACCAGTGCGCGCGGGCCGAAGGTATATACCGCAACACACAGCGCCGGGAGCAGTGCGAGAAGCACGTCCAGCATCATGCTGCGGGTATCGTCAGCCGCCTTGATATGGGGTGAGGAGGTGACGACGACTTTACTCAGATCATACATTTTCGTTTCCCCTCCTTACTTCTTTTCGTCCGCCGCGGCCTTTTCCGCCTCGGCCTTGGCCTTTTCGGCGTCCGCCTTGGCCTTGTCCGCGGCGCGCTTGGCCTGGATCTTGCCCTTGGTCAGGCGGAACTGCGCGACCAGCGGGATGCGGGCCGGGCACACATAGGCGCACGAGCCGCACTCGATGCAGTCCATCATGCCGCACTTGACCGCGTTGTCCAGATCATCCAGCTTGCCGTAGATGTTCATGTAGATCGGGAGCAGGTGCATCGGGCAGGCGTTGATGCACTTGCCGCAGCGGATGCACTGGGGCTCCTCCACGCGCTTGTCCTCCTCACCGCAGAAGGCCAGGAAGGCGTTGGTGCCCTTCATAACCGGCACGTCGAGCGAGAACTGCGCCACGCCCATCATCGGGCCGCCGGCCAGCAGCTTGTTGGGGGCTTCCTTGAAGCCGCCGCACGCGTCGATCAGCTTTTCGACCGGCGTGCCGATGCGCGCTTCCAGATTCTTGGGCTCCGCGATGGCCGAGCCGGAGACCGTGACCACACGGCGGATGACCGGCATGCCGGTCGTGAAGCGGCGGTAGACCGCGCCCGCGGTGTCCACGTTGAACACGGCGCAGCCCGCGTCCGCCGGCAGCTTGCCCGAGGGGACCTCGCGGCCGGTGCAGGCGTTGATCAGCTGCTTTTCCGCGCCCTGCGGGTATTTGCACTTGAGCGGGTAGAGCTTGAGGCGCGGATCGTCCGCGATCAGCTTTTCGATACCGGGGAATACGTCCGACTTGTTTTCCTCGATCGCGATGATGGCGTTCTGCACGCCCATGATGTCGGCCAGCATCTTCAGGCCGCCGACGACCTCCTCCGGCCGCTCGAGCAGCAGACGGTGGTCGGATGTGATGTAGGGCTCGCACTCCGCGCCGTTGATGATGACCGTGTCGCACTTGCCGATGCCCGACTGGATCTTGACGTGGGTCGGGAACGTCGCGCCGCCGTGGCCGACGATACCGGCCGAGCGGATGCACTCGATGCGCTCCTCATTGGACATGGAAGCGAAGTCGTACGGATGCACGGATTCATGCAGACGGTCCTCGCCGTCGTTCTCGATGACGACGGACAGGATCTTGCTGCCGTTCTGATGCAGGCGCGGCTCGATCGCCACGACCTTGCCCGAAACGGTCGCATGGACAGGCGCGCTGACGAAGCCGCCGGCCTCGGCGATGGGCTGTCCCAGATCCACGGTATCGCCGACCGAGACGATCGGTTTCGCCGGGGCGCCGATGTGCATGGAGACCGGCAGGATGACCTGATCAGGCAGCGCCAGCTTCTCGATCGGCTTGGTGTTTGTCGCGGCCTTGTAACCCGGATCTGCGTGGGTACCGGGGTGAATGCCGCCACGGAACGTATACACCATGTTTTTCACCTCTTCATTTTTTTGCGCAAAGAAGAAGCCTCGCCGCAGTCACGGGGCCTCTCTTTTGAAAAAATACGCTTAGGCCGTGCCTGGGCACAGCCTTGCAACATAGATTATACTTTTTTTCCGGCACAGAAACAAGTGCCAAAACAAAAAAACTTGTAGAAAACCTTAAAATCCTCAGCAAGTTGCCGGAAAAATGCCGTGATTTTCCGGATTCAGGCAGTCCGGGCGCGCCAAAAGCGCGGTTTTTCCACTTGCTGACATGGCAACGCCCGGCGCGGACGGGCGTCTTGTTCCCATCCGCGCCGGGCGCTGCCGCAGGGCGCTACCGCGTCCCCTGCTCTCCCTCGCAGTATTTTTCCGTGTAGGCGGTCGCCGCGGGATCGCCGCGCGGCGGCGCGTCCTGCGCCCAGGGCGGCAGGGGCGCGACCGCTGCGGAATCGATATTCGCCGCGTCGTCATAGCGGGGGAAGGGCTTGGGCTCCCGCTCCCTCGACGGTTTTCTGCCGGACATATGCGTTCCCTCCTTATATTATACCGCGACCCGCTTGGACAGAAACTGCGCCGCGCTCTGGCACAGCTTGACCGTGACCTCCGCCGCCGCGGCGTGCTCATCCTCGCTGACAAACGCCACGCAGCCGGACACGTCGCCGTCCGTGATGATCGGCACGGCGGCGACCACCTGATACGCGTCGCTGCCCGATACCGGGAGCTCGGGCGCGCCCTCGGCGCCGCGCTCATAGGTGATGCGCTGCTCCATCATCTGCTCGAGGTCGGGCGAGATGTTCTTCTCCAAGATGTCCTTTTTCGCCCCGCCCGCCGCGGCGATCACCGCGTCGCGGTCGCAGATCGCGCAGCTCATGCCCGCGGTGCGGGCGAGCGCCTCGGCCAGCTCGGCCGCGATCGTGCCCAGCTCGCCCATCGGGGAATATTTTTTGAAGATCACCTCGCCGTCACGGTCAGTAAAAATTTCCAGTGGGTCGCCCTCCCTGATGCGCAGGGTGCGGCGGATCTCCTTTGGAATGACGACGCGGCCGAGGTCGTCGATGCGGCGCACAATGCCGGTTGCCTTCATGTTACGCGTTCCCTCCCATACGGAATTTCTGGTTGTACAGGTAGTATGACTTTGGCCGCGCAAAATATGTGGCGCGTGCCTTGGCAAATTTCGACATGACTGCCGTTTTGCGGCCCGCGCCGGATGGGCGGCGGACGCAAAAACGCCGCAGAGCGTTTCGCTCTGCGGCGGGGCTCAGCGCGCGGTCACGCGCGCGCCGGTGACGATGGCGCGCGGTGCGCCGGTCAGCGGCACGCCGGTAAACGGCGTGTTGACGCCCTTGGACCGGTACGACCGGTAAACGGTCTCGCTCTGCCAGTCGAGCAGCACGAGACGGGCGAAATTGCCGGCCTGCACCGCGCGGCCGGTCAGGCCGTAAATCTCAGCGGGGTTTTTGCTCATTTTTTCGATCAGCTGCATGGGCGTCAGCCGGCCGGTCTGCACGAGGACCGTGTTGCACACGGAAAACGCGGTCTCCAGCCCGGTGATGCCCGAGGGCGCATTGGCGAACGCGCGCGCCTTTTCCTCCGCGGTGTGCGGCGCGTGGTCGGTGGCGATCATGTCGATCGTGCCGTCCGCGAGCGCGTCGATCAGCGCCTGCCGGTCGGCCTCGCGGCGCAGCGGCGGGTTCATGCGCGCATAGGTGCCGTGGGTGAGCACGTCGTCCTCGGTCAGCGCCAGATGGTGCGGCGTGACCTCGGCGTAAATCTTTGCGCCCAGCGCCTTGCCCGCGCGGATGAGCGCCGCGGACTGCGCCGCGCTGACGTGCTGGAACAGCACGCGCGCGCCGGTATCGAGCGCGAGCGCGATGTCGCGCGCGATCATCGCGGTCTCCGCGCTGGCCCGCGCGCCCGGCACGCCGAACTTTTCCGCCGCCGCGGCGCCGAAGTTGACGCCCGGCGAGGGCACGAGCGAGGGCTCCTCCTCGTGGAAGGACAGCAGGATGTCCCGCGCGGCGGCCTGCTCCATCGCCGCGCGGCACAGACCCGCGCTTGTCAGGTTGACGCCGTCGTCGGTCAGGCAGGGCGCGCCCGCGGCCTTGAGCGCGGAAAAATCGGTCAGCTCCTGTCCCTTGAGCCCCTTGGTCACCGCGCCGGCCTGCAGCACCTCGACCGGACAGCCCGCGGCCTTTTCGGTCACATAGCGGATGACCTCGGGCGTGTCGCAGGTGGGCACGGTGTTGGCCATGCAGATGACGGTCGCATAGCCGCCCGCGGCGGCGGCCGCCGCGCCGGTCAGCACGTCCTCCTTGGCGGTCTGGCCGGGGTCGCGGAAGTGGACGTGCCCGTCCACAAAGCCGGGCGATATGGTCAGCCCTGCAGCGTCATACGTTTCGCAGCCCGCGGGCGGGTCAATGTTGGGTTCCACCCGGGCGATCACGCCGTCGTCCCCGATCAGCACATCCCGCTTTTCGTCGGTATTGGTATACGGGTCGAGCACCCGTCCGTTCTGTATCAGCAGCATAAAGCCGTCCCCTTTCGGTCGCATATATCCTATTGTACCATCCGGGGCGGGGCGCAGGCAATCCCCCGTCCGGCCATTTTGCCGCGCGCAAATTTTCCGAACCAAACCGGCGTCTTTGTCCGGCCGTTTTGGCGTATATGCCGAAAAGCCGCAACATGATCCTTTCATTCCACGGCGCGTGGAGCTGTTTTCTGCGATGCTTCGGTTGCCGCGGGCGGCCGGATACGGTATACTGGAAGCACAGAAAGGCAGGTGGGAAAGATGGATGCAAGGAAAACCGGCGCGCTCATCACGGCGCGCAGAAAAGCGCTCGGCCTGACGCAGAAGGAGCTGGCCGAACGGCTGGCCGTATCGGATAAGGCGGTCAGCAAATGGGAGACCGGCGCGGGCTACCCCGAGGTGACCATGCTGCCGCTGCTCGCGGCGACGCTCGGCATCACGGTCGACGAGCTGCTCGCCGGGGAGACGCGCGCGGAGGGGGCGGAGGAGGAACTGCCCGCACAGGCAGAGCCCGCCGGCCTGACCGCGGCGCGGCGGCAGTTCGCCGCGGAAAAGCTGGCGGCGGCAGACGGCTGGCTGCTGCTGGCGTGCTGTCTGGGGGTCGTGGTCTATGTCTGGTTTGCGGTCTCGATCGGCGCGCTCGGATTGCCGCGTCTACTGCTGCTCTGCATCCTGTTCGCGGCGTGCGCGATCTGGCACAGCGGCAGGGTGCGCCGTCTGAACGGCTATGCTGCGCCGGACGATCTGTGCGTCAGCCGCCGCCGCGCGGCGCTGTTGATAGGCGGTTTCGCGGGCATTGCGCTGCTGTTCGGCGCGGCGGTCATCGCAGCGCCCTTTTCCGGCCTGCTCGAGTTCGAGCGCGGCCGGTATGAGATCGCCGTGGAGACGGGTTCCTTTTTCAGCGGCCAGCTTTTGGGGCTGTTCCTGCTGCTGTTTGCCGCACTCGGCGCGCTGGCGGCCTGCTGCCTGCGCATGACTGCGCAGACCCGCCTTTATCCAGCCCTGCTGATCGTGGTCAGCGCATTGCCGGGTTTGGGGGCGGCTGTGCTGCTGTATCTGCGCGTGTCGCTGATCGTCAGCTTTTCCCCGCCGGCTTTTGAGCAGGCGCTCATCACGGTGGAAGGCGACCTGAATGCGTCCATGGCACAGCTGCTGTCAACCGCCCGAACGGTTTGGATCGCCGCCACAGTTCTGGTGATAGCGCTCTGCGTCGTGCTGCGCCTGATCAGGCGGCGCGGTGCGCCGCTGCCGCTGCTGCTTCCCTGTGCAGCGTTGCAAAGCCTGCTCTGGTACTGGACGGGCACGAACGATGTGCTGTTCACCCTGACCTTCCCATCGGTTCTGAGCACCTACGGCAAAGGGGAGATCACTATTTTCACCGCTGGATGGTTTTTCGTGCTGATGGCTTCCGTTTTGATCTGGGCCATCTGCACCCTGCTCTCCGGCCTGCGCCGCCGGCAGAAGCCGCCCGCCGCGCCGGCGGAGCCCCCGGCTGTCTGACAGGCCAAAAAGAAGGCGCGGAGCGCTGCTGATGCGTTCCGCGCCTTCTTTTGTTGTGTCCGGCAGCAGGCCGCCGGACGGTCAGGGGGATCAGTACTGGCTGCCGTTTTTCTTGTTCTGGGTGTTCTGCTGCTGGTTCTGCTGATTCTGCTGGCTGTTCTGCTGCTGGTTGGCAGTGGACGGGTTCTGGTTCCGGTTCTGCTTGCTCATGGCGTGTCACCTCGCTTTTGAAGTTTTCGAGCATAGTCTGCGCGCCGCAGGCGAAAAATATACGCGCAGGGCTTGAAAAACCGGCAAAAATCTGATAAAATTTTTCTGCGCCGTACGGCGTTTTTTGAGGTTATATTAAAATAATTACGATAGAAAGAGGGACATTCCAACATGTCGGGACATTCCAAGTGGCATAATATTGCCAAGCGCAAGGGCGCAAACGAC
>CALWJG010000051.1 GCA_944380945.1 uncultured Agathobaculum sp.
CAGATCGAGTATTACCACAACTCCTCGTGGCTCGAGCACGGCGGCGCGCCGGACAAGGCGGTGCGCTCGGCGTTCGTCTCCGCGATCGACGCCTACCTCAAGCAGAATAACAAATACAACAAGTCGGAGAGCAAGGTCACGTTTCAGGACGTGATGGACAGTCTGGTGCTGGTCACCAACTGCTTCTCCACCCAGACCTCGTACGAGAACCAGACCAAAAAGGCCATCACCAACAAGTTCATTCAGGAGGCGATGACCGACTTCCTCAAGCAGGGGCTGGAGATCTACTTCATCGAGAACAAGACCGAGGCGGACCGGATCGCCGAGCAGATCCTGATCAACAAGCGCAGCCGCGAGCAGGCGGAAAAGGCGCGCCTGAACATCAAGAAAAAGCTGTCCGGCAGCATCGACATCGCCAACCGCGTGCAGAAGTTCGTCGACTGCCGCACCAAGGACGTGACGCGCCGCGAGCTGTATATCGTCGAGGGCGATTCCGCGCTCGGCTCGGTCAAGCAGGGGCGGGACAGCGAGTTTCAGGCCATCATGCCCGTGCGCGGCAAGATCCTCAACTGCCTCAAGGCGGATTATGACAAGATATTCAAAAACGACATCATCACCGACCTGCTGAAGGTGCTGGGCTGCGGCGTCGAGGTGCGCAGCAAGGCGTCCAAGGATCTGTCGGCGTTCGACCTCGAATCGCTGCGCTGGCGGCGCATCATCATCTGCACGGATGCGGATGTGGACGGCTTCCAGATCCGCACGCTCATCCTGACCATGCTGTACCGGCTGACGCCCACGCTGATCGAGCAGGGCTATGTGTATATCGCCGAGTCCCCGCTCTATGAGATCACCTATCGGGATAAGAGCTATTTCGCGTTTGACGAGAGCGAGAAAGCGGCCATCCTCAAAAAACTCGAGGGCAAAAAGCTGCTCATCCAGCGCTCCAAGGGCTTGGGCGAGAACGAGGCGGACATGATGTGGGAGACCACGATGAACCCCGAGACCCGACGGCTCATCCGCATCACGCCGGACGACGCCAAGGCCACGAGCGAGATGTTCGACCTGCTGCTGGGCGACAACCTGTCCGGCCGCAAGGAATACATCGCGGAGAACGGGGCGGATTATCTGGAATTGGCGGATATCAGCTAAAGCGTCGATTGAAACCACGGTTTCAATCGAAGAGGACACACCGCGCAGGGCGCGGATGTGTCCCCAGCTGCACAAAGTTCCGCTGCGCGAAACTTTGCTTCGCACTGGTATAAAAACCGTGATACATGCTCCCGGTTTTTATGGGAAATGCAGGATACTGCATTTCCCTGTTCGATGCCGCGCTGGTGCGCGGGAAAAAGCGCTGACGGCGCGAAGATGAAATAAGGTTGTGAGAGAAAACAACATGGCAAAAAAGAAAAACGACGGACCAAAAGTATATAAGGAGCATCCTGCGGTCGACCAGCGCATCACGGATACGCTGCGCGAGAACTACATGCCGTACGCGATGAGCGTCATCGTCTCGCGCGCGATCCCGGAGATCGACGGCTTCAAGCCGTCCCACCGCAAGCTGCTGTACACCATGTATAAAATGGGGCTGCTGAACGGCAACCGCACCAAGTCGGCCAACATCGTCGGCGCGACCATGAAGCTCAACCCGCACGGCGACGCGGCCATCTACGAGACCATGGTGCGCCTGACGCGCGGCAACGAGGCGCTGCTGACGCCGTTTGTCGACTCCAAGGGCAACTTCGGCAAGGTGTATTCGCGCGACATGGCCTACGCCGCCCCGCGTTACACCGAGGCCAAGCTGGACGCCTTCTGCGCCGAGCTGTTCCGTGACATCGACGCGGACGCGGTCGACTTTATGGACAACTACGACGGCACGATGAAGGAGCCCGAACTGCTGCCGACCACGTTCCCGAACATCCTCGTGTCGGCCAACACGGGCATCGCGGTCGGCATGGCGTCCAACTTCTGCGGCTTCAACCTCGGCGAGGTGTGCCTCACCACGATCGAATATATCAAAAACCCGGAACACGACCTGCTCTCGACCCTGCCCGCGCCGGACTTTTCGACCGGCGGCGAGCTGATCTACGACGAGGACGAGATGCGCGCCATCTACGAGAGCGGCCGCGGGTCGTTCAAGGTGCGCGCCAAATGGTCGTACGACAAAAAGGAGAACCTGATCGAGGTCACCGAGATCCCGTACACCACCACGATCGAGGCCATCATCGACAAGCTCGCCGAGCTGGCCAAGTCCGGCCGCGTGCGCGAGATCGCGGACGTGCGCGACGAGACCGACCTGTCCGGCCTCAAGATCGCGATCGACCTCAAGCGCGGCACCGATCCGGAAAAGCTGATGGCAAAGCTGATGAAGCTGACTCCGCTGATGGACAGCTTTTCCTGCAACTTCAACGTGCTGATCGCCGGCATGCCGCGCGTGCTCGGCGTGCGCGAGCTGCTGGAGGAGTGGACGGCCTGGCGCACCGAGTGCGTGCGCCGCCGCGTGTTCTTCGACCTGAACAAGAAAAAGGACAAGCTGCACCTGCTGCACGGCCTGCGCAAGATCCTGCTGGACATCGACAAGGCCATCCGCATCATCCGCGAGACCGAGGAGGACGCCGAGGTCATCCCCAACCTGATGATCGGCTTCGGCATCGACGAAGTGCAGGCTGAGTTCATCGCGGACATCCGCCTGCGCAACATCAACAAGGAATATATCCTTAAACGCACGCAGGAGACCGAGGAGCTCGAAAAGGAGATCGCAAAGCTGGAGGACGTGGTCCGGTCCAAGGCTAAGATCCGGAACATCATCATCAAGGAGCTCGAGCAGGTCATCAAAAAGTACCCGTCCGAGCGCCGCACGCACATCGTGACCGCCGAGGCGGTGACCGAGTTCGATGAGGAGGACCACATCGAGGATTATCCGGTGCTGCTGTTCATGACGCGCGAGGGCTATTTCAAAAAGATCACGCCGCAGTCCTGGCGCATGTCGCAGGAGCACAAGTGCAAGGAGGGCGATGAGGTGGTCTGGCAGGCCGAGACGACCAACAAGGCCGAGATCATCTTCTTCACCAACATGCAGCAGGCGTACAAGGCGCGCCTGTATGACTTTGACGACTGCAAGGCGTCCGTGCTGGGCGACTATCTGGCGTCCAAGCTGGGCATGGACGAGGGCGAGGCGCCGGTCTATGCGCTGCTGCCGGGCGACTACAAGGGCAACATGGTCATCGTGTTCCAGAACGGCAAGGCCGCGCGCTTTGCGCTCGAGTCCTTTGAGACAAAGACCAACCGCCGCCGCCTGACGGGCGCGTATTCGGCCAAGTCGCCGGCGGTCGCGTTCTTCTACCCGGTGGACGAGGAGACCGAGATCACCATGTTCTCGACCGCAAACCGCGCGCTGACCTTCCGCGCGAACATGCTGGACATCAAGGCCAGCCGCGCGACGCAGGGCGTGCAGGCCATGGTGCTGCGCGGCAAGCACACGGTGACGCGCGCCTGCCGCATGGAGGAGGCGGGGCTGTCCGACAACGGGCGGTACCGCTGCCGCAGCATCCCGTCGATCGGCGCGCTGCTGACCGACGATGACCTGCCGGAAAAGCAGATGAAGCTGGAATGAGCAAAAAGGGGCGGGAGCGCTCCGCTGCGGCGGGCGGCGGCTCCCGCCCCTTCTGCTTGCCAAATGCTTTTGCACTGTGCTATAATAAACAAAAAACGGAAGGGGATATTTTCCGATGGTAAACCAGAATATGGCCGCGCTTGGCAACAACCGTTCGACCATCCGCGAGCTTTTTGAATACGGCAACCAGCGCGCCGCTGTTGTGGGGCGCGAAAACGTGTTTGACTTTTCGCTCGGCAACCCGAGCGTGCCCGCGCCGGACGAGGTGCGGCAGGCGATCCTGGAGGAAGCTGCGGGCGACCCGGTCGCGCTGCACGGCTACACCTCCGCGCCGGGCGCGCCGGACGTGCGCAAAACGCTGGCGGACGACCTCAACCGCCGCTTCGGCACCCAGTATACGGGCGACAGCCTGTATATGACCGTGGGCGCGGCGGCGGCGCTGTCCTGCGCGTTCAAGGCGCTGGCCTGTCCGGGGGATGAGATCGCGGTCATCGCGCCGTATTTCCCGGAATACCTGATGTTCATCGAGAGCGGCGCGGGCGCGAAAGCGGTCGTCGTGCCGCCGTCGGTCGCGGATTTCCAGATCGATTTTGACGCGCTCGAGCAGCGCCTGAACGAGCACACCAAGGCGGTCGTCATCAATTCGCCCAACAACCCGTCGGGCGCGGTGTATTCCGAGGATACCATCCGCCAGCTGGCGGCCCTGCTGCGGGATAAGGAGAGCCAGTACGGTCACCCGATCTACCTCATTTCGGACGAGCCCTACCGCGAGCTGGTGTACGACGGCGTTGCGACCCCCTTTGTGCCGAATTTCTATGACGATACGATCGTCTGCTACTCCTACTCCAAGTCGCTTTCGCTGCCGGGCGAGCGCATCGGCTATGTGCTCGTGCCGCCGCAGGCGGCGGACAGCGCGGACGTCTATGCCGCGGTCAGCGGCGCGGGCCGCGCGCTGGGCTATGTGTGCGCGCCCAGCCTGTTCCAGCGCGTCGCCGCGCGCTGCACCGGTCTGACCGGCGACCTGACCGTGTACCAGACCAACCGCGACCTGCTGTACAACGGCCTGACCGCCATGGGCTACCGCTGCGTCAAGCCGCAGGGCGCGTTCTATCTGTTCCCGCAGACGCTCGAGCCGGACGACCGCGCGTTCTGCGAGCGGGCGAAAAAATACGACCTGCTGGTCGTGCCGGGTGCGGACTTCGGCGCGCCGGGCCACATGCGCATCTCCTACTGCGTGGCGACCGACACCATCCGCCGCGCGCTGCCGCTGTTCGAGAAGCTCGCGGCAGAGTATAAGTGATTTCTGGCGATTTGAACAGATGGGAACTGTTAAATTTGTGTGAATAACCCATGTGATTTGGGGAATTTGCACAAAATAATCTATCTGCTATTGGGCGATATTCATAAAGACTGCATCTTGTTTTCCGCATGCGTTCCGTGTATGATAAATCCGAGATCAGGAAAAAGATCTCAAATATCACATAAAGGAGCGTGACAAACAATGATGGGTTTCTTCAATGATCTGGTCGCCATGCGCGTCATGGACCTGAGCGCAAACCGCGTCAAGAACGTGTCCCGCAAGGCGCGTCGCACCGCCAAGTAATGTGATAGCATTACGGCGGCGGGGACGCCGCGGGGAGTTCAAAAGAAATGACAAAGAAAAGCGCAACGTAAAAGACCTTCCGGAATGGATTCGGAAGGTCTTTTGCTGTGTGCGCCTCAGCCCGAGCGGCGGGCGCCGGCCAGCGCCTCGGTGCGCTGGCGGAAGTAGGCGGCGCGCTCCTCCCGCGTGGCGGGACGGATGCGCTTTTTGCCGCAGTCCGGGCAGGCGGCGGTGCGTTCGCTGCCGAGAAATAAAAAGTGGCAGCATTTGGTTTGACACGCATAGATCATGCTGTTCACCTCTCTTTGTGCCTCCAATATAGCAGGGGAAATGTCCGATAAACCTCCCTTGCTTGCGGCGGCACAGCAGAGATGATATACTGGATCAAAAGTTTTTTGGAAAGCTGGGGTCGAAATGAGGGAACAAAAAGGGGCGCTCGTGCGTCAGTTATATATGCCTGCGGTGCTTTGCACTGCCCTGTGGGGCAGCGCGGCGCCGTGCATCAAAAAAGGGTATGCGCTGTTTGCGATCGCGGCGGATGCGCCGTTTTCCCAGCTGCTGTTTGCGGGCTGGCGGTTTGCGCTGGCGGGCTTGCTGGTGCTGGCGGTGGCCAAATGCCGCGGCCGCCGCATCCGGCCGGTGCGCAGCGAGTGGAGGCCGATCCTGTGGATCAGCCTGTTCCAGAGCGTGATCCAGTACATCTGCTATTACATCGGCCTGTCCGCGACGACCGGCACCAAGGGTGCGGTGCTCTCGGGCACGCAGACCTTTTTTGCCCTGATCTTCGCGCACCTGTTCCTGAAAAACGACAGGCTCAACCGGCAGAAGACGCTGGGCTGCCTGTGCGGGTTCGCGGGCGTGCTGGCGCTCGGTCTGGGCGGGCTGGACGGCTTTGCCCTGCCGGGGGACGGGCTGGTGCTGCTCTCGGCGGTGTCGTCGGGCGCGGGCGCGCTGGTCTCGCGCATCTTCACCCCCGGGCGCGACCCCATGCTGCTGACCGGCTGGCAGCTGCTCATCGGCGGCGCGCTGCTGGGCCTTACGGGCGCGGCGGGCGGCGGCCGGCTGGACGCGGTCACGCTGCCCGGCGTGCTGCTGCTTGGCTACATGGTCGTGCTGAGCGCGGCGGCGTTCACCATCTGGACCGGCCTGCTGGGCAGGTTCCCGATCGGCAAAGTCAGCCTGTTCGGCTTTTTGATCCCGGTGTTCGGCGCGGTGTTCTCCGCGCTCATGCTGGGGGAGGACCTGTTCACCCTGCGCAATCTGGCGGCGCTCGCGCTGGTCAGCGGCGGCATCGCCATTGCCAACTATGTGCGGGAGGGTAAGAACGGCGCAAAACAGGCATAATAACAGTCGGTCGAAAAAGTTCCCGCGCCGCAGGCGCGCATAAAATAGACTATTGCGGCGTGCCGCAATAGTCATAAAAACCGGGAGCATGTATCTCGGTTTTTATACAAACCGCTGTCAAGTGTGCCTGAAAGGCGCGCGCAGACAGCGGAATATTCGTTTGAAACTGTAGTTTCAAACGAGAGGTTGTTCGAAAAACGTAGTTTTTCGACAGCCTCAAGGCATAATAAAGAGAAAAAAGGAAATCAAACACATGGTATTCAGTTCGGCGATCTTTCTGTTTATCTTCCTGCCCGCGGTGTTCCTGCTGGACCGGCTGGTGCGCGGCGTGCGGGTCAAAAACGCGCTGCTGCTCGCGGCGAGCCTGATCTTCTATGCCTTCGGGCAGCCGGTCTATCTGCCGCTGCTGCTGTTTTCCGTGCTGCTCAACTACCTGTGCGGCCTGCTGGCGGCGGGACGGCATGCGCGGCTGGGCGTGGCGCTCGCGGTCGCGGGCGGCATCGGCATGATGGCGGTGTACAAATACGCGGATTTCGCCATCGGCACGGTGAACAGCCTGTTTGGGCTCAGCCTGCCGCTGACCGGCATCGCACTGCCCATCGGCATCTCGTTCTTCACCTTTCAGGGCCTGTCCTACGTTATCGACGTCTACCGCGACCGCACGCTGGTCTCGCGGTCCTTTCTCAAGGTGCTGCTGTATATCTCGTTCTTCCCGCAGCTGATCGCGGGCCCGATCGTCAAGTACCATGACATCGACAAGGAGATCGACGCGCGCCATACCACCCCGCAGGAGACCGCGCTGGGCATCCGGCGCTTTATCTGCGGTCTGGCGAAAAAGCTGCTGCTCTCCAATGCTATGGGGCAGATGGCGGACACGGTGTTCGCCCTGCCCGCCGGGGAGATCGGCATGTTCGCCGCATGGATGGGCGCGATCTGCTATACCATGCAGATCTACTTCGACTTCTCGGGTTACAGCGACATGGCCATCGGCATGGGCCGCATGTTCGGCTTCCACTTCCTTGAGAATTTCGATTATCCCTATACCTCGACCACGATCAAGGAATTCTGGCGGCGGTGGCACATCTCGCTGTCCACCTGGTTCCGCGATTATCTCTATATCCCGCTGGGCGGCAACCGCAAGGGCAGGGGGCGCACCTGGCTCAACCGCTTTCTCGTGTTCTTCGCCACCGGCCTGTGGCACGGCGCGAGCTGGACGTTCGTGCTCTGGGGCCTGTGGCACGGGCTGTTCTCCGTGCTGGAGGACAGCGGCGCGCTGCCGGTGAAGCGCTTTCAGGGCAAGCTGCTCGGCCGGGTGTACACGCTGCTGGTCGTGGTGCTGGGCTTTACGCTGTTCCGTGCGGACACGCTCGCGCAGGCGGGCGCGATGTTTGCGGCCATGTTCACCGGCGTGGGGCTGGACTGGACGGGCACAGCCGCGGTGTGCGCGGGCCTGACGCCCGTGTTCCTGCTCACGCTGGCGGCGGCGCTGGTGCTCAGCTTTCCGGTGTCCAAGCGGCTGCTGCCGAAAAACGACGCCGTGACCCTGGCCGGCGCGCTGGGCCTGCTCGTGCTGTGCATGTTCAACCTGTCGGCGGGCACGTTCAACCCGTTCATCTATTTCCGCTTCTGAGGAGGACGCCATGAAATACAAACTGTTTACCGCAGCGTTCCTGCTGCTGTGCATCCTCCCCTCGGCGGGCATGCTGTTCCTGCCGCCGACCGAGGCCGCAGCCAACGAGCGCCTGACGCCCGCGCCGCAGCTCAAAACCGCGGACGGCAGCTGGAACACCGAGGTGCTCGACCAGACGACCGACTACATCGCGGACCACTTCGCGCTCCGGCAGGAGATGGTGACAGCGAACGCGGCGCTGCAGACCAAACTGCTGGCGACCTCCCCGGCGGAGGACGTGATCTACGGCGCGGACGGCTGGCTGTACTACGCCGCCACGCTGGATGACTACCAGAACACCGCCACCCTGACCGAGGAGGAGCTGCGGCAGGTCGCGCAGACCGTGGCGGATATGCAGGCGTTCTGCGAGGCGCGCGGGGCGCAGTTCGTGTTCACGATCGCGCCCAACAAGAACTCGCTGTATCCGGAGCACATGCCTGCGCGCTACCTGCAGGGCAGCGGACAGGGCAATTATGAAAAGCTGAAGCCCCTGCTCGAGGAATACGGCGTCCATTACGCGGACCTGTTCACCCTGCTGTCCGCGCAGGACGAAACGCTGTATCTCCGGACGGATTCGCACTGGACCAACCGCGGCGCGGCGCTGGCGCACGATTTCCTGATGGAGACGCTCGGCCTGCCGCATACCGCGTTTGCCGATGCGCCCTATACCGAGGGCGAGACCCATCTGGGCGACCTGTACCAGATGCTCTACCCAAAGGGTACAGCGCATGAGACCCAGCAGACCTATGAGACGCATTTTTCCCATGTCAGCGAGCCGCGCACGGCGGAGGACATCCTGATCCAGACGACCAACCCCGCCGCCCCGAACGGACGGCTGCTGCTGTGCCGCGATTCGTTCGGCAACGCGCTCTATCCCTTCCTGGCGGAGGACTTCCGCGAGGCGACCGTGACGCGGCAGATGCCCTATCCGATGGGGCAGGTGCAGGCGGGGGATACGGTGATCGTCGAGATCGTTGAGCGCAATCTTGCAAATTTATTAAAATATCCCCCGGATTTCGGGAACAAAACCGCGACGGATTCCGTCGAATAACACAGGACCACACAAATACACAGGAGGAGATGGAAAAATGATGAAGAAATGGACGGCACTTCTGCTGGCGCTCGCGCTGTGCGGCAGTCTGGCGGCCTGCGGCGGCGACAAGCCCGCGGCAGAGGACACGGCGGAAAAGGATGAGGTCGTGGACACGGTCAAGCCGGCGGACGAGGACAAGAAGGACGAGCAGAAGGACGACAAGACCGACGCGGACAAAAAGGATGACGCGGCGGACAAGCAGGAGGAGAGCAAGCCGGCGGCGGACAAGACCCAGTCCGCGCAGAGCAGCTCGAACACCTCTTCGAGCGCTTCCTCCGGCAGCAGCTCGACCGCGGCCAAGCCCTCGACGGGCAGCGCGACCGCATCCAAGCCCTCGAGCTCGGGCAGCACGGCGAGCAAGCCGCAGACGTCGACGCCGGCGCCCCAGCCCTCGACGCCTGACCCGCAGCCCACGACCCCGGCGCCTGCGCCGGAGCCGGCCCCCGAACCCGAGCCGGAGCCCGCGCCGTCTGCGCCGACCGCTGCACAGGCCTCGGGCTATATCGGCGGTTCGGCCTCTGCGCTGGAGGCGGCGCTCGGCTCGCCGAACTCCAAGAGCTATTCGCCCAGCTGCATGGGCGCGGGTGAGGACGGCATTTGGAGCTACGGCAGCTTCACCGTCTACACCTACCGCGAGAACGGCGT
>CALWJG010000052.1 GCA_944380945.1 uncultured Agathobaculum sp.
AGCCACTGCCACGCCTCCGCCGGGTCGCGGGGCTTGGAGGCCGGGTCCCAGTCGAGCAGGATGGCAGCCTCGGTCGTATTGGGCGTGATGATGTCCGCGATCTCGCACAGCTCGCGCATACGGGTGCACATCTCGGGCGTGTAGGTATCGTACACCTTGCCGTTGTCGCCCATCACCGGGTCGATCAGCGTGATGCCATCCGGCGTTTTGAGCCGCTCCGCCGCCTCGCGCACGCGGTCGATCTGGTCCGCCGAGCCCAAAAAGCCCGCGTACACCGACTCGAACCGCAGGCCGAGCCGGTCGTACTGGTCGATCGTGCCCTGCATGGCGCCGGTCAGGTCGGTGGTCACCCAGTCCGGAATGGCCGTGTGGGTGGAAAATACCGCGGTCGGCAGGGGTACGCACTGGTGCCCGCCCGCGGAAAGCACCGCAATGATCGGCACGAGCGACGAACGTCCGAAGCCCGACAGATCATGCAGCGCCAGCACTTTTTTCTGCATGGGGTTCACATCCTTTTACTGTCCGCATTCCATCATACGATGAAATGCGGATAAAGTCAATCTTTCTTGCTTTCATCCGGGCATAATGGTAGAATAGGTATGAGTTAACAGAACGCAAAGGAGTGTCCCCATGCTGAAACGCTGTATCCTATCCATTCTTCTCGTGCTCACCATGGTGCTGCCCGTGGCCTATGCCGCGCCGACCGCGCAGGACGGCATGCGCGGCGTGTGGGTCGCCACCGTCGCCAACACCGACTATCCCTCCCGGCAGGGCATGACGGCCGACGAGCTCAAGAGCGAAGCAGACACCATTCTGGATAACATCGCGGCCATGGGGCTCAATGCGGTGTTCCTGCAGGTGCGCCCCTCGGCGGACGCGCTGTATCAGTCCGACCTGTTCCCGGCGAGCCGCTATGTGAGCGGTACGGCCGGTCAGGCGCCGGATCAGGATTTCGACGTGCTCGCCTACTGGGTCACCGCGGCGCATGAACGCGGCCTGCAGCTGCATGCGTGGATCAACCCCTACCGCATCACGCGGGACGGCGAAGCGGAGCTGAACGCCCTGCCCGAAACCAGCCCGGCCAAGCAGCACCCGGAGTGGGTCGTCGAGTATGACGGCAACTATTACTTCAACCCCGGCCTGCCCGCGGTGCAGGAGCTGGTCGTGGACGGCGCGGCCGAGATCGTCCGCCGCTACGATGTGGACGGCCTGCATCTGGACGACTACTTCTATCCCGGCACGGATTTTGCCGACGCGGCGGCCTTCGCCCGCTACGGCGTGGAATATGACGACATCGGCGACTGGCGGCGCAGCAATGTCAACGCGCTGATCGCCGCGCTGGACGAGACGCTGCACGCCATCGACCCGGAGATCTGCTTCGGCGTCAGCCCGGCCGGCATCTGGGACAACGCGGCCGATAACCCCAAGGGCAGCGCGACCAACGGCCGCTCCTCCTACCGCGAGATCTACTGCGACTCGCTCGAGTGGATCCGCCGCGGCACGGTGGATTATATCTGCCCGCAGCTCTACTGGCCGATCGGCTACGAGATCGCGGATTTTGAGGTGCTGGCCGACTGGTGGCAGGACGCTGTCTCGCGAAGCGATGTGGCGCTCTACATCGGTCTGGGCGCCTACCGGGCGGCGGAAGCCGAACCGGGCGACGTCTGGTACGGCACGGCTGAGCTCGCGCGCCAGCTGGAAATGCTCGACAGCGGCATCGACATCCAGGGCGAGGTGTTCTTCAGCTATTCCTCGCTGATGGACGTCACGGGCTGCGCGGACTTTCTCGCAGACCATTACGGCGTGGAGCCTGCGCCCGAGGAGGACCCCGCCCCTGCGCCCGAAGAAACCGTCCGGCAGGCCACCCTGCTCGACTATGTCTCCCGCTTTATCGTCAGCCTGTTTTACCGTTAAGGAGGCGTTTTCCCTTGGCTGATCTTCTTTCCCGTGAGTATGAGGTCAATTACAGCCACATCGACAACCGCGGCGTGGCCAAGCCGTCCTTCCTGTGGAACATCATGCAGGACGCGGCCACTGTGCACGCGGAGGAGATGCACCTCGGTCCGGACGAGCTGCACATCCTGTGGGTGCTCTCGCGCATCCGCGCGCGCCTGACGCGCCCGCTCCGGCCCTATGAGCGCATCCGGTGCGAGACCTGGTGCCCCGGCATCCGCGGCGTGAGCTGGTACCGCGGCTTTGCGTTTTACGCCGGCGGGGAACCGGTGGGCGAGGCGCAGTCCATGTGGGTCACGCTCGACCCCGCGACCCACCGCATCCTGCGGCCGACCAGCTTCCCCATCGCCGAGGACTACGTCCACACCGCGCGCGGCGAGCTGTTCGACCCGCTGCCCAAGCTGTCGTGCGGCAGCGTGCGCGAGCACCATGTGCACCCGGTGCAGTATTCCGATCTGGACGTCAACAACCACGTCAACAACGTGCGCGTGGTCGAGCTGATCTCGGACGCGCTCGACCTGCAGCGCCAGCCGGGCTTTGTCTCCTCCCTGCAGGTCAACTACACGGCCGAGACCGCCTTCGGCGAGCCGCTCTCCCTGCTCTGCGGCACGGTGGACGGCGCGCGTTATGTGCGCGGCGAGGTGGACGGCCAGCCGCATTTCGAGGCGCTCGCCAAGCTGACGCCGTTTGATCCGCAGGAGGGGTGAAAGAAAATGAACGAATCCCATATCCAGCAGGCGGTAGCGGACATCCTCGCGGCCTGCCAGCCGCTGAGGATCCTCCAGTTTGCCGAAAAACGCACCATGTCCACCGGCAAGCTCAAGGCGTTCAGCCTGTGCGTCATCGTGCCGGACGGCACGGACTGCCGCGCGCTGCGCACGCGGCTGCATCTGGCGCTGTCGGCCGATGTACCGGTCAACCTGAGCGTCTACACTGTGGAGGAATGGGAGGACCTGCTGACGGACGAAACCTCGTACGCCGCATGGATCGCCCGGAAAGGCCAGGTGGTTTATGACCCGGAGACGTAAGGGCGCGTCGGACAGCCACTTCTATTACAAATGGCTGGACAAGGCGCTGTGCGACCTGCAGTGCGCGCGCCTGCTGCTGACCTACGGCGGGGACAATTACAACATCGCCTTCCACTGCCAGCAGGCGATCGAAAAGGCGCTCAAGGGCTATCTGCTCTACCGCACCGGCCGGCACTTCGACGGGCACAACCTGACCTACCTGTGCCGTCAAGCCATCCAGCAGGACCCGGACGCGTTTTCCGAATATCTGGACGAGAGCGCCGCGCTCAACGACCTGTATATCGAAACGCGCTACCCTACCGACCTGCCCTTTGAGATCGACGAGCTGGAGATCCGCCGGTATCTGGACATGGCGGAGCGCATGTTTTCCGCCATCCGCCGCGAGCTGTATGAGGGCGGCGGACCGCATCGCATCCAGAAATAAAAAAACTGCTGCAAGCCTCTGCTTGCAGCAGTTTTCGTTTTGCAGTTATGCGCGTTCCTTGCTGTCCTGCGCCTTGGTCAGGCCGTGGCGGATCGGCTTCCACTCGACCTTGCCGACGAGCGCCGCCAGCGAGATCGGGATATAGGTCAGCATGAACAGCGGGAAGGTGAACACATAGAAGATCTTCTTCCACGCCTTGCCGCGGATCTGCTTCCACTCCGCCGCCATGGTGAAGGCGCCGAACAGAAACAGGCTGAACGACACGCCCTCCAGCGTGGCAAACAGCAGGCGGCCCAGCATGCGCAGCACACGGTATGTAATGAACGCCGGCTCGGACAGACTGCACACACACACGACAAACGCCAGCAGGAGCACGCCGATGGTCACCAGATTGCAGGGGGCGACCGTCATCAGCATATCATAGCAGGACATCTTGCTCTTCTTGTGGCGCACGCAGCCGTGCAGCAGCGGCGCGGTGTACTTGGCGTCCACCTGATAGAAGCCCTTGCTCCAGCGCATGCGCTGGTCCCACGACTGGCGGAACTGCACCGGCTGCTCATCGTAGACCACAGCGCCCGCGCAGTAGCCGATCTTGCGGCCGCGCACCGCGCTGGCGATGGAGAACTCGATGTCCTCGGTCAGCAGGTGGTACGGCCAGCCGCCGTCCTCGCGGATGACGTCCGCCGCCACGAGGAAGCCCGTGCCCGAGATCGCACAGTTGACGCCCAGCTTGGTGCGGGGCTGGTTGAGGAAGCGGGACTCGCGCAGGAACCACAGCGCGTAGCCCGCGGAGATCCAGTTGTCGCAGAAGTTCTTGGAGTTGCGGTAGCTGGTCAGCGCCGCGAACTCGCCCGTGTCGAACATCTTGTTCATCTCGCGGACGAAATTGGGGTCCACCAGATTGTCCGCATCGAACACAAAAAAGCCGTCGTACGTCTGCTCGCCCTTGTCCGCAAAGATGCGCTTGAACAGCCAGTCCAGCGCGTAGCCCTTGCCGACCTGCACCTTGTTGAAGCGCTCATATACGATCGCGCCCGCCTTGCGGGAAACGCCGGCCGTATCATCCGTGCAGTTGTCCGCGACAACGTAGACGTCCAGCAGTTCTTTGGGGTAGTTCTGTTCCTTGAGCGTGCGGATCAGGTCGCCGATGACCCCTTCCTCATTGCGGGCGGAAATGATCGCCGCATAGCGGTGGAGCTTGGCGTCCTGTTTGCCCTGCCGCGCCTTGGCGAACAGGCCGACGCCCAGATACACGATCTGATACGCATACGCTGCTGTAAAAAATACAAACAATACAAATTGCAGGCTCTCTAAAAACCGAAGCATGGCGAATATTCGTCTCCTTCATTTGTCCTTAAAATTACACTCTGCTATTTCTCTGTACTATAATAGCACTATCGCGCCATTATGCAATAACTTTTTTGTGTTTTCCAGATATTTTTCTCTGTTCGCACAAAAATTTCAAAATTTTCTGCGTTTTTTTCATCATTCTGTTTCGCTGTTTTGCGCGCGCGGCCCGGCGTTCCCGTCAGGCCGCGGCGGCCGGTGTTTTTCCGCCCGCAGCAGCAGCCCCGTGCTGCCCGCGGTATGCTCCTGCTATGCTGCTATCATAGCACAGACGGGCGCCGGTATTCCGAAAGAATTCATGAAGATTTTGCCGCCGGTTTTGTCACACCGCGGCCCGCACGATCGTTATCATAGTGAAAGGGGGCGGTACAGATGCCGGTCTGGAAAGATGCGTCGGACGCGGCGGCGTTCGTACAGCGCTATGCGCAGATGATCCTGCGGCTGTGCTTTACCTACTCGCTCGGCCGGGCGGATGCGGAGGACGTCTGCCAGAACGTATTCCTCAAGCTGCTGCAATGCGACCGCCGCTTTGCAGACGAGGGCGAGACACGCGCGTTCATCATCCGCATGACCATCAACGAGTGCAAGGACGCGCTGAAAAGCGGCTGGCGACGCCGCACGGTCCCGCTGGACGAGCTGATCGAGCGCGAAGCGCCCGGCCTGCCCGCGCAGGACAGCGGCGTGCTGGCAGCGGTGCAGCGTCTGCCGCTCAAATACCGCGAGGCGGTTTACCTGTATTACTATGAGGGCTACAACACCGAAGAGATCGCGGCGCTGGCCGGCGTCAAGCCCGCCGCCGTGCGGCAGCGGCTGGCCCGCGCCCGCGAAAAGCTGAGAAAAGAACTGGAGGGCAGCGGCTATGAGACGATATAAGGAGGCGCTCGACGCGCTGCGCTTCACTGAGGAGGAACAGGCTATGCTGACGAAAAAGCTCGAACAGGCGGCCGAGGCCGCCCAGCCGCCGCGCAGGCGGCGGCATCCGCGGCGGGTCATATGCACAGCCCTGATCGCAGCGATCCTCGTGATAACTGCCGCCGCAGGCTATGCGGGATATCTGGCAGATCCGGAGGCTGCGCGGACCCAGCTTGCGAAGTTTTTCCACCTGTCGCCGGAAAACGCAGAGGAAGACTCCGGCTTTACCGCGAACGGCGCGTATGATGTCTGCAACGGCGTTATTGTCTCGCTGGACGGCATCTATACGGACGATCACACTGTATGCGCGATCTTCTCCGTCAAAAAAGAGGACGGCACGGCATTTGTCGACCTTGCGGCGTATCCGGACACCTACGCGCTTACCTTCGAGGATATCCGTTATCTGGCCGGCGGCGAGCCAGTGAGCGGCGGCGGAGGCGGCGGTGGTCCGCATTTCACCGCGGATATGAAAACCTTTTATATGGATATTGAAATATCGCTGCCGGACGTACAGCAGGCAGAGGGCATTCCGCTGACATTCACCTTTTCTAATATACTGCGCTATAAACAGGTCGGCAGCTATATCGGGCCGGATCAGGTCATCGTCCCGGGTGTATGGACGATCGAGGTGCCGCTCACCCCGACCGACACAGCCGTAAATGCGCAGGCGGGGCAGCAGTTTGCATACGGCAATCTGAACGTCACGATAGACCGCATTGCATTCACGCCCACGTTTTACCACATCGAATTCAGCTATGACAAGCAGATGACTTATGACGACAATTTCAACCTCTATCTGGACGGTGTGCGCGACGAATATGGAGACGACTATTACCGGCGCGGCGCATCCCCCATCCTGAACACCAAAGATGGTGCGCACTACCAGTTGTATAACGCCAGCGGCATGCTCCCCGCTGTCATTCCGCTGGAGGAAATGGAGTCCATCACGCTCTTCGGCCAGACCATCCCGCTGGTCTGGACCGACTGAACGGCGCACAGCGCACACAGGGCCGCGGCCGACCCGATGGGTCTGCCGCGGCCCTTCCCTGTTTTTGGCGGCTGCATATTGTAAACTTGTTTTTATATTTAGTTGACAATCGCCGCTCGATATGCTATCCTTAACCGCAGTAAGCATCCCCCCTGCACCGTCAAAGGAAAGGAGCCCTGCCCATGCAAGGATCTGCGCCCGGGACCGGCCGCCGCGGCCGCATCCAAGCCCTGACACTGACCGCCCTGATGACCGCGGTCACCTGCGTGCTCGCGCCGTTTTCGCTCTCCATCGGGCCGGTGCCCATCTCCCTGACCAATCTGGTCATCTTTTTCTCCGTGTACCTGCTGGGCTGGAAGCGGGCGGCGATGAGCACCGCCGCCTACCTGCTGATCGGCCTGATCGGCCTGCCGGTATTCTCCGGCTTTGCGGGCGGGCCCGGCAAGCTGCTCGGCCCCACCGGCGGCTATCTCATCGGCTTTGTCCCGATGGCGGTCATCGCCGGACTGCTCCTCAGCCGCACCGAACGGCGCGCCCTCCAGTTCCTCGCCATGGCTGCGGGCATGGCCGTCTGCTACGCCTTCGGCACCGCGTGGTTCTGCGCGGTCATGGACACCACTGCCGCTGCGGCGCTGGGCGCCTGCGTGCTGCCCTTTGTCCCGTTCGATGCAGTCAAAATACTGATCGCGCTCAGCCTGTGCCCGGTCATCAAAAAGCGCCTGCCCGCCCTGTGACAAGGCGGCAAAAAACAGCAGCCCGTTTTGGCAAGATGCCAAAACGGGCTGCCTGCCCTCCTGCGCCGGTATGGTGCAGGCCGGTTCAGTACAGGTTTTTCTTTTTGAGCATGAACCACGCGAAAAAGCACGCGCCTGCCGAGATCAGCAGCGGGATCCACCAGAAGAAATCCCCGGGAATGCTGCTCCCTCCGATATTCATGCCGTAGAAGCCAAAAATGATGTTCGGGATGGTCATGATGATGGTCAGCACAGTGAGCACCTTCATGATGATGTTCAGGTTGTTGGACACGACCGAGGCGTAAGCGTCCATCGTGCCGGACAAAATGCTCGAATAGATGCCGGCCATTTCGATGGCCTGCCGGATCTCGATCAGCGCGTCCTCCAGAATGTCGCGGTCATCCTCATACAGCTTGAGCACACGCCCGCGCAGCACCTTTTCCATGGTCACCTCGTTGCCCTTGAGGGACGCGGAGAAGTAGACCAGCGATTTGCTCAGCCCGAGCAGCTGGATGAGCTCCTCGTTCTGCAGCGAATCATACAGGCGCTTTTCGATGCGCGTAAAGTCGCGCTCGATCATGCGCAGGTTTTTCAGGAAGCGCCCCGCCACGCGCAGCAGGATCTGGAACACAAAGCGCGTGCGCAGCGCGGTGTGCACGCCCTTGACCGCGCCCTCTGCGATCGAGCGGAGGATGATGCTGTCCTCCAGGCAGATCGTGATGACCGCGTTCTGCGCCACCACGATGCCCATTGGCAGCGTGCTGAACATCTGGCCGCCGTCCTCGACCGAGCTTTTCTCGACCATCGGGATGTCGACGATCATCAGCAGCTGATCATCCTCGGTATCCACACGCGAGCTCTCCTCCGGGTCGAGCGCCGCTCGGATGAATTCCTCTTCCACATGCGCGGCGCGCGCGATGGTTTCCAGCTCGTCCGAGCTCGGGTGCACCATATTGACCCAGCAGCCTTCGCTGAACCCGCCGATCTCGGTCACGCGGCCGTCGACCGTCTTGTAAAATTCAACCATGTCATACCGCCTTTCAGCGGCGGCTCACAGGCGTGCGCCACCGCGGGTGTTTTTGTGCCGTCTACTTCCAGGGTCTGCACTCACGGTGGTCTCACTCCTTTTTACGAGAATTTTACAGGTCCTTTTCAGACCAAAACAGCCCCTTTCAGGGCTGTTTCAGCATTATTTTAATGTAACTTGGCTTAGTGGCCGTCCTTGTCGAAGATGCGCATGAGCACGTCGAACGCAGCGTCGTCCGAGCCGACGTCGCCCTGCGCCTTGCCCGCGGAAATGGTGGACTTCTCCTCCGCCGCAGCGGTGGACGCCTCGGTGAACAGGCCGGAGGAAGCCGGCTCGCTCTTCTTGGCATTGTTGCCTTCCATATCCATCTTGGCCGAATTCGGCACGTTGTCAAAGCCGGTCGCGATAACGACGACGCGGATCTCGTCGTCCATGTTCTCATCGATGAACGCGCCGAAGATGATGTGCGCGTCCGGATGCGCCGCCTGCTGCACCATGGTAGCCGCGGTCTCGACCTCGTCCAGGCCGATGTCGTCCGAGCCGATGACCGATACGATGACGCCGTGCGCCATGTCGATCGAGGTCTCGAGCAGCGGGCTGGAGATCGCCTGACGGGCCGCCTCGGCAGCCTTGTCCTTGCCGGCTGCGCGGCCGGTGCCGATGTGGGCGAAGCCCGCGTCCTTCATGACCGAGGTGACGTCCGCAAAGTCCAGGTTGATGAAGCCCGGCACGGTGATCAGCTCGGAGATATTGGCGACCGCCTGACGGAGCACGCCGTCCGCGATCTCAAACGCGTTCTTGAACGTGATCTTCTGCTCGGATACGTACTTGAGGCGCTCGTTCGGGATGATGACCAGCGAGTCAACGTTCTTGTTGAGCTCCTCGATGCCGCCCAGCGCCTGCTCCAGACGCTTCTTGCCTTCAAACGCGAACGGGCGGGTGACAACGCCGACCGTCAGGATACCCATTTCGCGGGCGATCTGCGCCACGACCGGCGCCGCGCCCGTGCCCGTGCCGCCGCCCATGCCGGCGGTGATGAATACCATGTTGGTGTTCTGGAGCGCAGCGGAAATCTGATCCTTGCTCTCCTCCGCAGCCTTGCGGCCGATCTCCGGGTTTGCGCCCGCGCCCTGACCCTTGGTCAGCTTTTCACCGATCTGGATCTTGGTGCCGGCCTGAGAGAAATTCAGCGCCTGCATATCCGTGTTGATCGAAATGAACTCAACGCCCTGCACGCCGCTCTCGACCATGCGGTTGACCGCATTGCCGCCGCCGCCGCCGACGCCGATGACCTTGATATTAACTACATTATCCAAGCCCTGTTCAAACTCAAAACCCATTGTTGCCATCCTCCGTTTTATGATAAAGAATCGTTCAGATTATCTTTT
>CALWJG010000053.1 GCA_944380945.1 uncultured Agathobaculum sp.
TCTTCTTTTGTCTTATCCATAGGTTATACCTTCTTTGTTTAATCAGATGAAATGGCAAGTCTATCCGGTGAAGCGAGCACGGGACGCCCCTTCATGCTGTAACAGCAGCTGGGTGGCATCCGCCAAACCCGGCTCCCCTTTGAGGGGAGCTGGCACGGCCGCAGGCCGTGACTGAGGGGTCATTCCAAGGGGCGGGCAGCTGACCTGACGGGACCTCTCCGTCAGCGCCTGACGGCGCTGCCACCTCCCCTCGAAGGGGAGGCAGGATGGGTGGTGCAGGTGGCAGCGGGCAGCGCCCACAATATTTTGCGTTTTCGCTGTGGGAAACAGCAAAATACTGTTGCGAAAATGCGCAAAACGCGGTACAATGTTAAGCAGAAAGGTGGTGCCCCTTCCCATGGCATTCACAGGCTTCAACGCCGCGGGCATCGACCTGCTGCAGCTCAACCGCCTGCAAAACAACAAAGAATTTTACGAGGCCCATAAAGAAGAGATCAAGCGGCTGGCCATCCAGCCCTTTTACGACCTGATCGCGGACATGACCCCCGCCATGCTGGAGATCGACCCGCAGTTCGTGGTCGTCCCGTCGCGCATGGTGTCCCGCGTGCGGCGCGACACCCGCTACACCAAGGACAAGACGCTCTACCGCGCCAACCTGTGGATGTTCTTCCGCCGGCCGCGGCGCGAGCGCGAATCCGTGCCCTGCTATTATTTCGAGGTGCACCCCGAATACTGGGGCTACGGCTGCTGGGGCGCCTGGGGCCGGGGCGAAATGGAGGCCCTGCGCACCATGATCCTGCATGAGGACCGGCTGTTCCTCGACGCGCGGCGCGCGCTGGACAGCTGCCCGCAGATGCTCCTCTCGGGCGAGTGCTACAAGCGCCCGAAATTCCCGGACGCCGATCCGGCTGTCCAGGACTGGCTGAGCCGCAAGGAGATCGGCGCGGATTTCCGCGAATACAACGACTTCTCCCCCATTCTGGACGGCTCGTTCGTCCAGCCCATGATCGAAAACATGCAGCGGCTCGCGCCGTTTTACCGGTTCCTGCTCGCCGCCAAGGAGCGCGCCGAGGCCGGCGCACGGGAGGCGCTGCAATGAAGTACATCGCACTGGATTTTGAGACCGGCAACGCCTCGCCGCTCAGCGCGTGCGCGCTCGGCGTGAGCATTTTTGAGGACGACGCGCTCGTGCGCGAGCAGGTCTCGCTCATCCTGCCGCCCGCCGGGGTGCGCAAATTCCACTGGGGCAATGTGCGCGTCAACCACATCACGGAAAAAATGGTCGCGGACGCGCCCTCGTTCGACGAGGTCTGGCGGCCGCTGGCGGAGGAGGCCGAGGGCAGCGTGCTCGTCTGCCACAACGCCATGTTTGACACCGCCGTGCTGTGCGCCTGTCTGGCGCATTACCACCTGCCCATGCCCGCCTGCCGCTATGTGTGCACGGTCAAGGTCTCCCGCCGCGTGTGGCCGGAGCTTGCCAACCACAAGCTGGATACGGTCGCGGATGCGCTCGGCATCACGCTCAACCACCACGAGGCCGGTTCGGACGCCCGCGCCGCAGGCCTGATCCTGCAGGCCGCCCTGCGCGAGACCGGCAGCGCGGATGCGGACGAGCTGGCGGAAAAGATCGGCATGCGGCTGGGACGCATCTCCCCGATGGGTACGACGCCGTGCAGCATCGCAAAGGAAGCAAGGGGCGCGAAAGCGTCTGTTCATCCCTCTAAATGAATCAAAAATAAAGGAGAGAGCATGCTATGAAAAACTATCTGGAAAACATCGACCGTGAGGCGCTGCGCGCCCGTGCAGAGCAGATGCTGGGCTACGCGAACGACGCGCGCGCACAGGCCAGCCGCTGGACCGACTACGCGGTGGACAAGGCGCGCGGCTTTTCGCTGTTCGACTTCGCAGTGCTGGAGGCTTGCCTGCTCACCCTCGGCCTGTGGCTGGGCACCTGCTTCTCCAAGCTGTTCAAAAAGTGCCGCGGCGTGCTGTTCATGCTGTTTGCCGCCAGCTGGCTCTATCTGCTGTGGCGCATCGTATTTGACGACGAGACGGACGACTGATCCCCTGTCTCAGGCTGTATTGCAATTAAAAACGCTGTGGATTTGCTCCACAGCGTTTTTTTATTGCTCGTCCGGAAATACCCGGATGTCCAGCGCCTCACAGATCTGAAAAAACAGGTCGAGGGAGGGCGTTTTGCGGCCACACTCAATTTCATAAATATAGGCCTGCGTGCGGTCGACCATCTCCCCGAGCTGGGTTTGTGTCAAACCTTTTTCTTTGCGCCGCTTCTTGAAAAGCGCCCGGTAATCCACCATAGCCGCCTACCTCTCTCATGCCGTTGCTGCATACTGTTTCTTTTATAATTATAGCTGACAGCTATCCTCCCTATCAATATGGCTATCAGCCATTGACATATCGTTGTTTGTCCGTTATAATGGCTTAAAGCCATAACACAAGGAGGTATCCCAATGTACGCCCCCACCTGTGCCGAAATCTATGACGAGCTGCTGCAGTCCTTTGCCGACCTGTCGTGCGACGTCTGCGCGCTCGAGGCGCTGTACCGCTGCCGGATGGCGCTGCCCGCCTTTGCCACCCGCGCCGCATTGGCGGAGGAGCTGCGCCGCACCCGCGATTTTCTCGAGCAGCACGCCCGCGACACCGAGACCGCCGGCCGCCACCTGCTCGACTGCCTCGCGGCGGACGCCGGCATGAAAAAAGAGCCGTCGCAAAACGGCTCTTTTTGATTCGCTTATGGGGATGTGGTTCAGGTGTGGATGCGCGTGCCCATCTCCGCGTTTGCGTGGCCGAGCACCGGCAGCAGCACCGCGCACACGATCACGCCCGCAAGGCCCTGCACGATGTTGAACGGCACGCCAACCAGCACCGCGGCCGCCGCCGCGCCTGCTGCGCTGCCCGCGGCGATCTGCAGGCCGACCTCATAGAGGTAATACCCCGCCACCATGATGACCTCCGCCGGGATGCCCGCCAGCGCCACGCGCACCGGCGTGTGCAGGCTGCTGTGGCCCGCCATGCGGTGATACAGCCAGCCGCCGGCGGCCGCGGTCAGGGCTTTGATGACCAGCGTGGCCGGCACATAGGCTGCCGCGCCTGCAAAAACGTCCGCCAGCATCGAGCCGACGCCCGCCGCCACGGCGCCCAGCCCCGGCCCGAGCAGAATGCCGCAGATCAGCACCAGCCCGTCACCCAGATGGATATACCCGCCGCCTGCCAGCGGCGTCGGGATGCGGATGACCATGGTCGCCACCGTGGTCAGCGCCGCCAGAAGCGCGGTCAGAATGATCGTTCTCGTCTTTTTTGCCGTCATGGTCAATGCCTTCTCTCCTCTGGAACTGCCTCCATTGTAGCGCGCTTTTGACCTTTTAGAAAGCATCAGTTTTCTTATTTTTTATCATGCCAGTTTGCGCAGGAAAACAGCCCGCCGAAGCGGGCTGCTGAAATTCCGAATTTGAAGTTACCGCTTGTTCGAGCGCTTCCAGATGTGCATTTTGTCCGCCTCCGCGATCAGCTGCTCGCGGAAGTCCGGATGCGCGATCGAGATCAGCGCCTCGGCGCGCTCCCAGCTGGACTTGCCCTTGAGGTTGATCATGCCGTACTCGGTGACGATATACTGGGTCGCAGAGCGCGGGTCGGTGACGATCGAGCCGTTTGACAGCGTCGGGCGGATACGGGAAGCGACCGTGCCGTCCTTCTGCTTGAAGGTCGAGGACAGGCAGATGAAGCTCTTGCCGCCCTTGGACAGGTACGCGCCCATGACGAAATCGAGCTGGCCGCCCGTGCCCGAGATCTGCTTGGTGCCTGCGGATTCCGCGTTGATCTGGCCGTACAGGTCGATGTCGACCGCGTTGTTGATCGAGATGAAGTTGTCGATCTGCGCGATCACGCGCACGTCGTTGGTGTAATCGACCGGCACAGAGGCGCACTGCGGGTTGTCGTTGAGGTAGTCGTACAGCTTCTGCGTGCCCGCGGCGAAGGCGTACGCCTGACGGCCGCGGTCGATGGTCTTGCAGCGGCCGGTGATCTTGCCCGCCTTGGCGATGTCCACGAACGCATCGACGTACATCTCGGTGTGCACGCCCAGATCCTTGAGGTCGGAGTCCGCGATCAGCGCGCCGACCGTGTTCGGCATGCCGCCGATGCCCAGCTGCAGGCAGGCGCCGTTCGGGATCTCGGGGACGATCAGCTCCGCGACCTTGCGGTCGACCTCGGTCGCCGGCACCGAGCCCATCTCCGCCATGGGCGGGTTGTCGCCCTGGACGATCATATCCACCTCGGAGATGTGGATGCAGTCCTCCATGCCGCCCAGGCAGCGCGGCATGTTCTCATTGACCTCGAGGATGATCTTGTCCGCCACGTCGCACACCGCGCGCAGGTGGGACGCCTGCGGGCCGAAGCTGAAATAGCCCTGGCTGTCCATCGGCGCGACGGCGAGCATCGCCACATCCACATGGCCGATGTTCTCACGGTAGAAGCGCGGCAGCTCGGAATAGCGCATGGGCGCATAAAAGCCCGCGCCGGTGGCGATGAACTTGCGCTCGATGCCCGACATATGCCACGAGTTCCACGTCATGTGGGCCGCCGGGTCCTCGATCTGGTAGATCGCGGGGACGCGCATGAGCACGCCGCCGCGGAAGTTGACGTCGTACAGGTCGGGCAGGCGTTTGGCCAGCGCCTTGTCGAGTGCGTCCGGCGTGCCGACGCACCAGCCGTAATCCACCCAGTCGCCCGATTTGACCACCTTGACGGCCTCGTCCGCCGTGGTCAGCTTGCTCTGATAGAGTGCCGCGTAATCCATGTCGCATAACCTCCAGATTGTCTATTCTTTAACAATATGGTTTTATTATACTATATCCCTGCGGAAAGTCAAGACGATGCACGCGCTGCGGCGTAAGATTTCTGTAAAACGGCAAAAGTTTACCAAAAGGAATGCAAAAGTTTTTCTTGATTTTCTCAGATAAAGTGATACAATGATAAATGACTTTCACAGTATTTTATCAAAACGATTGGGAGGATACTTCTATGAAAACCAAAAAGCTTCTGTCGCTGCTGCTCGCAGGCGCGATGAGCGCTTCCCTGCTGGCCGGCTGCGGCAATACGAATGAAACCGCTGAAACCGGTGACGACACTGCAGACGGCGGCGAGACCACCCAGACCAGCGACTTCCAGTATATTCAGGACAAGGGCACGCTGATCGTTGGCATCACCAACTTCGCGCCGATGGACTACCCGGATGAGAACGGCGAATGGATCGGCTTCGACGCGGACATGGCCAAGGCTTTTGCTCAGGAGATGGGCGTTGACGTTGAGTTCATCGAGATCAACTGGGATAACAAGATTATGGAGTTGGAATCCGGCGCGATCGACGCGGTCTGGAACGGCATGACGCTGACCGACGAGGTCACCAACAGCATGAGCTGCTCGGACCCCTACTGTGTCAACGCGCAGGTCGTGGTTGTACCGTCAGACGTTGCCGGCCAGTATCAGGACGCGGATTCCCTGTCCGAGTTGAGCTTTGCCGTTGAGTCCGGTTCTGCCGGCGAGGATGCGGCTGAGGCGCTCGGTTTGAATTTCACCGCGGTACAGAGCCAGTCTACTGCACTGATGGAGGTTGCCTCGGGCGCTTCGGATGCATGCGTGATCGACCTGCTGATGGCAGGCGCGATGATCGGTGAGGGCACCAGCTACCCTGATCTGACTTATACGGTCAACCTCAACGAGGCGAGCGGTGCAGAGTCCGAGTACTACGGCGTCGGCTTCCGCAAGGATTCCAACATGGCGGAGTCCTTCAACAACTTCTATGCCGCCATGTATGAGGCCGGCAAGGTGCAGGAGATCGCCCAGACCTACGGCGTGCAGGAGTCTCTCGTTGCGCCTCAGGCTTCGGCAGACACCGCAGAGACTGCCGACACGGCAGATGCTGCTGACGCGGCTGACGCTGCTGCCTGACCCATAATTCCATCATAATCTCCCAAGCAGAGGGCGGAAATGCGCCCTCTGCTTTTGGGCTGTCTGAAGAGAGGTAGTATCCCCCATGTCTGCATCAGTTACATTCTCCTCGGTCACGGTCACCCTATTTGAAGGCCTTGTGACCACAGCGCAGTTATTTTTTCTGACGCTGGTATTCGCCCTGCCGATTGGCCTGCTGCTCAGCTTCGGCGCGATGAACAGATGGCAGCCGTTCCGCATGCTGCGCGGCACGAAGTTTGCATCTGGCCGGTTCGGGTGCGCGTTGAGCGAACTGCGCCCAATCTCGCTGGTCGTCAAGACAGTTGTCTGGATCATCCGCGGCACGCCGCTCATGCTGCAGATCATCGCGATCTTTTTTGGTCCCCGCTTACTCTGGGGCTTTGATCTGATCGACCGCTTTCCTTCTGCGCTGCTCACGTTTGTCATCAACTATGCCTGCTACTTTTCCGAGATCTTCCGCGGCGGCATCCAGTCTGTGCCGGTCGGCCAGCAGGAGGCCGGCCTGGTGCTCGGCATGACCAAGGGCCAGATCTTTTTCAAGGTGACGCTTTTGCAGGTCATTAAGCGCGTCATCCCGCCCATGGGCAATGAATTCATCAACCTGGTCAAGGACACCGCCCTCGCCCGCACGATCTCGGTCTATGAGGTACTGTGGATGGGCGAATCGTTCATCAAGAGCGCCGGCCTGATGTGGCCGCTGTTCTACACCGCCGTGTTCTATCTGGCCTTCAACGGCATCCTCGTGCTGCTGTTCGGCTGGCTGGAAAAGAAACTCGACTATTTCCGCGCGTAAGGAGGGAGCCGCTATGCCTATTCTGGAAGTCAACCACATCAACAAGAGCTTCGGCTCCACCAAGGTGCTGAACGACATCAGCTTTTCGCTCGAGCGCGGCAAGGCGCTGGCCATCATCGGCTCCTCGGGCTCGGGCAAGACAACGCTGCTGCGCTGCCTGAACTTCCTCGAGACGCCGAACGCCGGGCAGATCGTTGTCAACGGCGAAACGCTGTTCGACGCCGCCGACCATTCCAGCAAATCGGACGCTGAGATCCGCAAGCGCCGCCTGCACTTCGGCATGGTGTTCCAGTCGTTCAACCTGTTCCCGCAGTACACGGCGCTGGAAAACGTCATGCTGGCGAGCCTGCTGCTCGCCAAGGAGCGGCCGGACTATAAGCAGAACAAGCGCGAAATCCACGAGCAGATCGAGCACCATGCCATCGAGCTGCTCAGCCAGATGAGTCTGGAGGGCCGCATGAGCCACTACCCCCACCAGCTCTCGGGCGGCCAGCAGCAGCGCGTAGCGATCGCCCGCGCGCTCGCCCTCCAGCCGGACATCCTGTGCTTTGACGAGCCGACCTCCGCGCTCGACCCCGAGCTGACCGGCGAGGTGCTCAAGGTCATCCGCTCGCTCGCCGAGCAGCACACCACCATGATCATCGTCACGCACGAGATGGCCTTTGCCCGCGACGTGGCCGACCATGTGCTGTTCATGGACGGCGGCGTGATCGTCGAGCAGGGCACGCCCACCGAGCTTTTTGAGAACACGCAGAACGAGCGCACGCGCGCATTCCTCAGCCGTTTTTCGCAAAACAGCTAAAGAATGCCATGTCTCACAAAAACTTTTCAGTATTTCTCACGAACAACCCATTTACAAATCGCTTGAAATACGATAAAATAGTCCCGTATTGAGGTACGGGACTTTTTTATTGTCTTGTTGCACAGGAACCGATGGTCATTTTTTGATGATTTTTTTGGTGAATTGTGTTGAAGTTGTGGCGTGTATTTGCTACAATAAGGAAGCAGGGCAATAGCGCCCTGTCAAGCGCATAAAAAGCCTGGACGGCCTTTTATAAAAATTTAGAATGGAGATGTTTAGTTATGGCTATGGATGCTTTCAGCGCCTCCCTGATGCAGGACAAGAGAGAGATCATCATCGCCCCCACCATTTACAAGTTTGCGAACTTCGGCGAGTTTGCCGATCAGTTCAAGCTCGGTGAGCGCGACGTCGTCCTGACCAACGAATTCATCTACAAGCCCTTCATGGAGCAGTACGGCCTGAAGTGCAAGTATGTTTTCCAGGAGAAGTTTGGCGCCGGCGAGCCCTCTGAGGCTATGATCGAAACCATGTACGAGGCCATTCCTTACGACGAGTATGACCGTGTTATCGCCATCGGCGGCGGCGCGATCATGGACCTTTGCAAGCTGCTCGGCTGCAAGCGCCCGTCCTCTGTACATGAGATGTACTTCAAGCGCGAGCCTGTTGTACACGAGAAGGAAGTTATCGCCATCCCGACCACCTGCGGCACCGGCTCTGAGGTCACCAACATTTCCGTTGCGATCGTCAAGGACGAGAAGGACGGCAAGCTGACCGGCGGCGAGACCAAGCTCGGCCTGGTTTCGGATGACATCATCCCGAACAAGGTCTGCCTGATCCCGGACCTGCTCAAGACCCTGCCCTACAAGCCGTTCGCATCCTCCGCGATCGACGCGCTGATCCATGCGACCGAGTCTTACCTGTCCCCGCACCGCAAGACCATGACCTCCGAGATGTACTCGGTCAAGGCGATGGAAATGATCCTCAAGGGCTTCGCCATGATCGGCGAGAAGGGCCCGGACGCCCGCCTCGACTACCTCGACGAGTTCGTTACCGCTTCCCTGTTCGCCGGCATCGCCTTCCTGAAGGCCGGCTGCGCGACCGTACACGGCATGTCCTTCCCGCTCGGCGGCACCTACCATGTCCCGCACGGCGAGTCCAACTACGCCCTGTTCGGCAAGATCCTTGAGATCTACGACGAGAAGAACCCGGACGGCGAGCTGCTCAACTTCAAGAAGCTGGTCAGCAGCATCCTCGGCTGCGACGTCAAGAACGCGATCCCGGAGCTCAACGCTCTGCTCGAGAAGGTTCTGCCGCTCAAGCCGCTGCATGAGTACGGCTTCAAGGAAGAGGACATCAAGAGCTTTGCTCAGTCTGTTGAGGCCAATCAGCAGCGTCTGATCACCAACTCCTACATCACCCCGTGGACGATCGAACTGAGCGAGCGCGTATACCGCGAGTGCTTCTGATTCTGTAAGCGTTTCGCCTGAACAGGGCGGGGACCCCCGCGTTCCCCGCCCTGTTTTCATAAAACGGGCAAATCCAACCAGCGGGTGCATATCCCGTAAGTTCAAAAGAGAAAGGATACTTGATCGCTATGATGACCAAAGACCAGTACATTGAGTCCCTGCGCAAGCTCAAGCTCAACCTGTATATGTTCGGCGAAAAGGTGGAGAACCCGGTCGACAATCCGGTGATCCGTCCCTCGCTCAACTCTTTCGCTGCGACCTACGAGCTGGCTGAGGATCCCCAGTACGAGGATCTGATGACCGCGACCAGCCACATCAGCGGCAAGAAGATCAACCGCTTCACCCATATGCACCAGTCGACCGATGATCTGATCAAGAAGGTCAAGATGCAGCGCCTGCTCGGTCAGAAGACCGCAGCCTGCTTCCAGCGCTGCGTAGGCATGGACGCGATGAACGCTGTGTTCTCCTCCACCTACGAGATCGACGAGGCCTGCGGCACCCACTACCATGACAACTTCGTCAAGTTCCTGACCCGCGTGCAGGACGAGGACCTCGCGGTTGACGGCGCGATGACCGACGTCAAGGGCGACCGTTCGCTCGCCCCCTCCAAGCAGGCCGACCCCGACCTGTTCCTGCATGTCGTCGAGCGCACCGCGGACGGTGTTTACGTCACCGGCGCCAAGGCGCATCAGACCGG
>CALWJG010000054.1 GCA_944380945.1 uncultured Agathobaculum sp.
GGCTTGCAGGTGAGCGCCTTGTCGATCTTGCCGGCAAAGCCGGTGAGCGTCTTGCCCGGGCCGATCTCGCACGCGGTGACGAGGCCTGCCGCCATGCCGTTCTGCACGAGCCGGGTCCAGCGCACGGGGGAGATCATATGCTGCTCGAGGTGCGCGGGCAGGTCGGCGCAGTCCAGCACCTCGCCGTCCAGATTGGAGTAGATGTCCATCTTCGGCGCGGAGAAGGTGAAGTCCGACACATAGGCGCGCAGCTCGGCCGCGGCCTTTTCCATCAGCGGGGTGTGGAACGCGCCCGACACCGCCAGCGGGAGCGCGCGCCGCGCGCCGGCCGCCTTGCAGGCCTCGATCGCCTCGTCCAGCGCCTTGCGCTCGCCCGCGATGACCAGCTGGCCGGGGCAGTTGTAGTTGACCGGACGGACCAGACCGCTCTTGACCGCGGCGCAGGCCTGCTCGATCTTGGCGTCGTCCAGACCGAGGATGGCGGCCATGCCGCCGTCGATCGCGTCCGCCGCCTGCTGCATCAGCTTGCCGCGCATGGATACGATCTTGACGCCGTCCGCGAGCGATACCACGCCCGCCGCGGCGAGCGCGGTGTATTCGCCGAGCGAGAAGCCGGCCGCTGCCTTGAACGTCACGCCCGCCTCGGTAAGCGCCGCGAGCGCGGCCATCGAGTGGGTGAAGATCGCGATCTGGCTGTTTTCCGTGCGCGAAAGCGTCTCCTTATCGCTGTCAAAGCAGAGCTTCGCCACATCCAGACCGGCGCCCTCGCTGGCCTCTTCAAAGACCAGACGGGCGGCCTGCGAATTGTCGTAAAGATCCTTGCCCATGCCCGGCGCCTGCGCGCCCTGACCGGGGAAAAATGCAAAACCGTATTCCATGCTTCGTTCCTCCAAAAATCACCGTCAAACCTCGGAAAAGGTTGACATTTTCATGCCCTTTTATTATAATAGTCAAGGATTACTTTGTCAATCAAACTGTTGTCGCTTTTCCACGCTTTTGGGAGAGCGATTTGAACTTTTGGGGAGCGTGGAAACAATCAACAGTCAACTGATCGGTACCGGTTCGTGCATACCGGATTTTGTGCTGACCAACGCCATGCTGGAGCAGCTGGTGGATACCAGCGATGAGTGGATCGTCAAGCGCACGGGCGTGCGCGAGCGCCGCATCGCGAAGAATACCCACACCTGGGAGCTGGCGCTCGGCGCGGCGCAGGATGCGCTGGCGGATGCGGGCATCTCCGCAGAGGAGCTGGACCTGATTTTGGTGAGCACCTGCACGCCCGATACCAACACGCCGAACACCGCGAGCATCCTGCAGGACAAGCTGGGCGCGCGGCAGGTCGGCGCAATGGATGTCAATAACGCCTGCGCGGGCTTTGTCTCCGCGACCGACATCGCGGACAGCTACATCAAGTCCGGCAAGGCGAAAACCGTGCTGGTCGTTTCTGCGGAAACGCTGCACCGCATCACAGACTATACCGACCGCTCGACCTGCATCCTGTTCGGCGACGGCGCGGCCGCCGCGGTCTACCGCGCGACCGAGGATGCAAGCGTCGGCATCCAGTCCACCTTTGTCGCGGCGGACGGCTCGGGCGCGGAGTACCTGATGATGGAGGCCCTGCCGGTCGAGGACCCCTTTGCGGACGACCGCACGGTCGACCCCAAGGCGCGCTTCCTCAAGATGCAGGGCGCGGCCGTTGTGCGCTTTACCGCGCGTGCGGTCCCGCTGGCGATCGACACTGCGCTGCAGCGCGCTGGCGTGCCGGCGGAGGAGATCGACTGGGTCGTGCCGCATCAGGCCAACCTGCGCATCCTGGACGTGATCGCCAAGCGCTATCACCTGCCCAAGGAAAAGGTTTACGTCAATATGGACCGCTTCGGCAACACCTCTTCGGCCAGCGTGCCGATCTGTCTGGACGAAATGCGGAAAAAAGGCCTGCTGCATGAGGGGCAGACCATCGTGTGCACCGGGTTCGGCGGCGGCCTGACCTACGGCGCGTTCGTACTCAAACTGTAAGAAGGGAAGCATTCGCAAATGAAAACCAAGATCACTGAATTGCTGGGCATTGAATATCCGATCGTGCAGGGCGCGATGGCGTGGATCGCCGAGCACCACCTCGCGGCGGCCGTTTCCAAGGCGGGCGGTCTGGGCATCATCGCGGGCGGCGCAGCGCCGGTCGACTATATCCGCGACGAGATCCGCAAGGCGCGCGCGATCACGGACAAGCCGCTCGGCATGAACATCATGCTGCTCTCCCCGAACGCGGACGACCTCGCGCAGCTCGCCATCGACGAAAAGATCGAGGTGCTGACCACGGGCGCGGGCAATCCGGGCAAATATATGGCGGATTGGAAAAACGCCGGCATCAAGGTCATGCCGGTCGTCGCATCGGTCGCGCTGGCCAAGCGCATGGCGCGCGCGGGCGCGGATGCGGTCATCGCGGAAGGCATGGAGGGCGGCGGCCACATCGGCGAGCTGACCACGATGCCGCTCGTACCGCAGGTGGTCGACGCGGTGGACATCCCGGTCATCGCAGCCGGCGGCATCGCGGACGGCCGCGGCATGGCGGCGGCGTTCATGCTGGGCGCCGAGGGCGTGCAGTGCGGCACCGTGTTCCTCGCGACCGACGAATGCTATATTTCGGACAAGTATAAGGAGCTCGTGCTCAAGGCGAGCGATATTTCTACCGTCGTCACCGGCCGGCCCTCCGGCCATCCGGTGCGGTCGCTCAAGACCCCGATGGCGCGCAAGTGCCTCGAGCTCGAAAAGATAGGCACCGAGCAGTCGCTCGAGGAGCTGGAAGCGGCGACCGCGGGCTCGCTGCGCAAGGCCGTGCAGGACGGCAACTACGAGGAGGGCACCTTCATGTCCGGCCAGATCGCGGGCATGCTCAAGGAGCTGCGCCCGTGCGCGGATGTGCTGCAGAGCATGACCGCCGAGGCGGAGGACCTGCTCAAAAACGCATACAAGCGCTTTGCATAAGGAGAACGGAAAATTCATGGGACTTGCAATCGTAACCGGCGGCTCGCGCGGCATCGGCGCGGCCATCTCGGAAAAGCTGGCCGCGGAGGGCCACGATATCATCATCAACTGCGCCTCCAGCGTGGATAAGGCGGAGGCTGTCGCGGAGAAGTGCCGCGCACACGGCGTCAATGCCGTCCCCATGCAGTGGGACGTCTCCGACCACGCGGCGTGCGACAAGGCGCTCAAGGAGATCAAGGAAAAGTACGGCGTGCCGGAAATCCTGGTCAACAACGCGGGCATCACCCGCGACGGGCTGATGATCCGCATGAAGGAAGAGCAGTTTGACGACGTCATCCGCATCAACCTCAAGGGCGCTTACAACATGATGCAGCTGTGCGGCGCGATGATGATGCGCGCGAAGCGGGGCCGCATCGTGAATATCTCGTCCATTTCGGGCATGGTCGGCAACTTCGGCCAGATCAACTACTGCGCCGCCAAGGCCGGCCTGATCGGCATGACCAAGACCGCGGCCAAGGAGCTCGGCTCGCGCGGCATCACGGTCAACGCGGTCGCGCCCGGCTTTATCGACACGGATATGACCGCAGGCCTTGCGGACGAGCTCAAGGAGAACGCCAAAAAGCAGATCGCCCTCGGCCGCTTCGGCAAGCCGGAGGAGATCGCGGGCGTGGTCGCGTTCCTCGCATCGGATGCGGCGAGCTTTGTCACCGGTCAGGTCATCGTCGCGGACGGCGGCATGATCTAAGACGCCCTTTTGCAGGATACCGGCCCGGCAGGACGCGCGCATCCCGCCGGACGGAACCGCATCACAGCAGTGCGCGCACCGTATGGAACCTATGGGGAAGAGGAGTTGCAAGATGGAACGAGTAGTCGTCACCGGTATGGGTGCCATCACCCCGATCGGCAATGACGTGGAAACCTTCTGGTCGTCGCTCAAGGCCGGCAAGTGCGGCATCGGGCCGATCACCAAGTTTGACGTAACGGATTTTAAGGTAAAGGTTGCGGCCGAGGTCAAGGACTTCGACCCGACCCAGTATATCGACAAGCGCGAGGCGCGCCGCATGGACCTCAACTGCCAGTTTGCGCTCGCAGCAGCGCAGCAGGCGGTCGATCAGGCCGGCCTCAAGGAGGGCAATTTCGACCCCTACCGCACGGGCGTGATCTACGGCTCGGGCGTGGGCGGCCTGCATGTGGCGGAGCAGGAGATCCCGAAGCTCCTCGAAAAGGGCCCGGGCCGCGTGTCCCCGCTGTGCATCCCGGAGATGATCGCCAACATGGCGGCAGCCTATATCTCGATGCGCTTCGGCTTCAAGGGCGAGAATTACAGCCCGGTTTCGGCCTGCGCAACGGCCAACCACTCGATCGGCGAGGCGATGCGCGCCATCCGCCACGGCTATCAGGACATCGTCCTGTGCGGCGGCACGGAGAACGGCATCATCCCGATCTCGATGGCGGGCTTTGCCAACATGAAGGCCGTCTATATGGGCGAGGATCCGGAGAACGCCTCCATCCCGTTTGACGCCCGCCGCTCGGGCTTTGTCATGGGCGAGGGCGCGGGCTGCCTCGTGCTCGAGAGCCTGACGCATGCCAAGGCGCGCGGCGCGACCATTCTGGCGGAGGTCGCGGGCTACGGCGCGTCCGGCGACGCGTATCACATCACCAGCCCCTCGCCGGACGGCGACGCGGCGGCGCATGCGATCCGCGGCGCGATCGAGGACGCCGGTCTCACCCCGGCGGATGTGGACTATATCAACGCCCACGGCACCTCGACCCCGCTCAACGAAAAATACGAGACCATCGCCATCAAAAAGGCATTTGGCGATGCGGCATACAAGGTAAAGGTGTCCTCGACCAAGTCGATGACCGGCCACCTGCTGGGCGGCGCGGCGGCGGTCGAAGCGATCGCCTGCATCATGGCCATCCGCGAGGGCGTCATCCCGCCGACCATCGGCTACAAGGAGCCCGACCCGGAGTGCGATCTGGACATCACGCCCAACACGGCGGTCGAAACGCCGGTCAACGTGGCGATCTCCAACTCGCTGGGCTTCGGCGGCCACAATGCCTGCATCCTGTTTAAGAAGGTGTAACGCAAACTATGGATATCAAGGAACTGAAGGACGTCGCGCTCGAGCTGATGGACGCGCTCCGGACCAGCGGTCTGGGCGAGGTCGAGCTCGAGCTGGACGACGCGAAGATCAAGATCAAATCCGCGCCGCCGGCGCCGGTCGTGGCCGCTGCGGCGGCGCCGGCGGCGGCAGCCCCGTCTGCGCCCGCCTCGGGCGCGGCAGAGCAGCCCGCAGCGCCGGCAGCGGATGTGCATGTCACCGGCACCGAGGTCAAGAGCCCGCTGGTGGGCACGTTCTACTCCGCCCCCTCGCCGGACGCGCCGCCGTTCGTGCTGGTCGGCCAGAAGGTCAAGGAGGGCGACACCCTGTTCATCATCGAAGCGATGAAGACCATGAACGAGATCAAATCCCCGTGCGACGGCACGGTCGCGCGCATTCTGGCGCAGCCGGGCGATATGGTCGAGTATAACCAGACGGTCGCGATCATCGAATAAAAGCGCGGGGCGCTTTTATTCGAGAGACGCCGTTGCCACGCGGAGCGTGGAACGGCTATTGCGCCCAAAGTCACGAAAAATTCTGATTTTTCGCGTCTTTGGCCTTTGTATAAAAAGCACGGGCAAAGCTCGCGCTTTTTATGAAAATTGCCGCGGTGCGGCAATTTTCTGTTATATGCTGCGCTGCACGCAGGCACCGGACTGCGGCAAGCTGCATAAAAACAAGGCGTTTTTGCCGGTATTTTGCAAAAGCCCTTGTGCCTGACAGGAAAGAGGTATAAGATATATGCTGATGAATAAAGAACAGATCATGGAGATCCTGCCGCACCGTCCGCCCATGCTGCTGGTGGACGAGATCCTCGAAATGGATGAGGAGCACGCGGTCGGCGCGCTGCACCTGACCGGCGACGAATTCTTCTTCCAGGGGCACTTCCCGGGCAACCCGATCATGCCCGCGGTGTTCCAGCTGGAGGCGCTGGCGCAGTGCGGCGGCGTGGCGCTGCTGGCGCTGCCCGAGTTCCGCGGCAAGACCGCGGTCTACACGGGCATCGACAAGGCCAAGTTCCGCAATATGGCGAAGCCGGGCGATACGCTCCGTCTGGAGGTCCGGTTCGTCAAGCGCCGCGGCCCGATGGCGGTAGCCGAGGCGACCGCTTGGGTGGGCGACAAGAAGGCGTCCGAGGCGGAGATCAAGTGCATGGTCATCATGGACTGAGGCAGGGGAAAGCATGTTTCAAAAGGTACTCATTGCAAACCGCGGCGAGATCGCGGTGCGCGTCATTCAGGCGTGCCGGGATCTGGGCGTGATCGCGGTGGCGGTCTATTCCGAGGCCGACCGCGAGGCGCTGCACGCGCAGATCGCGGACGAGGCCGTGTGCATCGGCCCGGCGCGCGCGGCGGACAGCTATCTGAATATGAACAACATCATCTCGGCGGCGCTGGCGTCCGGCTGTCAGGCGATCCATCCGGGCTTCGGCTTTTTGTCCGAGAATCCGGATTTCGCCGAGCGCACGACGCAGGCCGGCCTGGCGTTCATCGGGCCGAGCGCGTCGACCATCCGCCTGATGGGCGACAAGTCCGAGGCCAAGCGCAATGCGATCGCCGCGGGCGTACCGGTCGCGCTCGGGTCGGACGGCCCGCTGCGCGATTTTGACGAGGCGATCTCGGAGGCCGAGCGCATCGGCTATCCGGTCATGCTCAAGGCGGCGTCGGGCGGCGGCGGCAAGGGCATCCGCGTGGCGCGGAACGTGCGTGACCTCAAGGACGCTTATGACAGCGCGGCGGCCGAGGCGGTCGCGAATTTCGGCGACGGCCGCCTGTATATGGAAAAATACATCGAGAACCCGCGCCATATCGAGGTGCAGATCCTCGGCGACCACTACGGCAACGTGGTGCACCTGTTCGAGCGCGAGTGCTCGGTACAGCGCCGCCACCAGAAGCTGATCGAGGAGTCGCCCTCCGCCTTTGTCACGCCCGAACTGCGGGACCGTATGACAAAGGCCGCGGTCAGCCTTGCCAAGCGCGTGGGCTACCGCAACGCGGGCACGATCGAATTTCTGGTCGACAGCGACCGCAACTTCTATTTCTGCGAAATGAACACCCGCATTCAGGTCGAGCATCCGGTCACCGAGCAGGTGACGGGCGTGGACCTTGTGTGCGAGCAGATCCGCATCGCGGCGGGCGAGCCGCTCTCCTTCAAGCAGGAGGACATCGCGCTGCGCGGCCACGCGATCGAGTGCCGCATCAACGCGGAGGACCCGGCGCACGACTTCGCGCCCCGTCCGGGCACGCTGGTCTCGCTGCATCTGCCCGGCGGACCGGGCGTGCGCGTGGATTCCGCGGCCTATCAGGGCTACACCATCCCGCCGTACTATGATTCCATGATCGGCAAGCTGATCGTCACCGGCGCGGACCGCACGCAGGCGATCGACCGCATGCGGCGCGCGCTGGCCGAAACGCTGTTCGAGGGCGTGGTGACCGGCACGGATTACCAGATGCACATCCTGTGCTCCAAGGCGTTTGAGGACGCGGATTTCAACGTCAATTCGATCGCCAACGGCGATTTTGACAAGTAAGAACGAGGAGGATAAGCAATGGGACTGATCGACCTTTTCCAGAAGACCAGAGAGACCTCCATGGAGATGAAGCCGCAGGAGGACGACACCGTCAAGGTGGTCAAGTGCAAGGGCTGCGGCGCAGAGCTCAAGGCTTATGTATACGGCAAGAACCTGTATGTGTGCCCGCACTGCGGCCGCTACGGGCGTCTGCTCGCGCGCACGCGCATCCGCCAGATCGCGGATAAGGACAGCTTTGAGGAGCTGTACGCCAACCTCGCGCCGGCGGACCCGATCAACTTCCCGGGCTACGCGGAAAAGACCGCGGAGCTGGCGGAAAAGGTCGGCATGTCGGACGCGGTCAAGACCGGCGTGTGCAGGATCGGCGGCGTGGAGACCTGCATCGGCGTGATGGACAGCCACTTTATGATGGCGTCCATGGGCTCGGTCGTGGGCGAAAAGCTCACCCGCCTGTTTGAGTATGCGACCGAGAAGAGCCTGCCCGTGGTGATCTTCACCTGCTCGGGCGGCGCGCGCATGCAGGAGGGCATGTTCTCCCTGCTGCAGATGGCCAAGGTATCCGCTGCGGCCCGGCGCCACTCGGACGCGGGATTGCTGTATATCACCGTGCTGACCGACCCGACCACCGGCGGCGTGACGGCTTCGTTCGCCATGCTGGGCGACATCATCCTCGCCGAGCCGCGCACGACCATCGGCTTTGCCGGCCGCCGCGTCATCGAGGGCACGATCGGCCAGACGCTGCCGGACGATTTTCAGTCCTCGGAGTTCTTGCTATCGCACGGGTTCTGTGATAAAATAGTTCCGCGCAATCAGCTGCGGGAGACGCTGGAGACCATCCTCAAGCTCCACTGCGGCCCCAAGGCAAAGAAATGGCAGGTGCGTCGTCATGGCTAACAGAACTGCAAGTGAAAAAATGCGCATCATCCACGATACCAAGCGCCCCATGCTGAGCGACTATATCGAGGAGCTGTTCGACGATTTCGTCGAGCTGCACGGCGACCGCTACTTTGCGGACGACCATGCGATCATGGCCGGCATCGGCTATTTCAACGGCACGCCGGTGACCGTCATCGGCCACCGCAAGGGCCGCACGATCGAGCAGAACATGGATGCGAACTTCGGCATGGCCAACCCGGAGGGCTACCGCAAGGCGCTGCGCCTTGCGCATCAGGCCGAGAAGTTCCACCGTCCGGTGATCAACTTCGTCGACACCTCGGGCGCGTACCCGGGCGCGGGCGCGGAGGAGCGCGGGCAGGGCGAGGCCATCGCCCGCTGCCTGTATGAGTTCATCGAGCTCAAGACGCCGGTCGTCTCGATCGTCACGGGCGAGGGCGGCTCGGGCGGCGCGCTGGCGCTGGCTGTGGCCGACCGCGTGCTCATGCTGGAAAACGCGATCTATTCGGTCGTATCGCCGCGCGCGTGCGCGTCCATCCTGTGGAAGGACCCCAAGCGCGAGGGCGAGGCCGCCGAGGCGCTGCGCCTGACCGCGCAGGACCTGTATGAGTTCGGCATGATCGAGGGCATCGTGCCCGAAGGGCAGACGAACGCCCAGCTCATCCGCAACGTGGGCCGCGCGCTGCGCGACCAGCTGGCGGAGCTCTCCGCCGAGCAGGATATCGACATCCTGCTGCAGAAACGGTATGAAAAATTCCGCAAGATCGGAGTTTTCAGACAAATAAACCAAGAAGAAAATGAAGGAGTGTAATTCCCATGTTTGAAAAGGTATGTGAGATCCTGGCCGATAAGTTCGACGCGGACGCTTCCACCATGACCATGGACACCAAGGTCAAGGAGGACCTGAACGCGGACTCGCTGGACGTTGTTGAGCTGATGATGGACCTCGAGGAGAACTTCGGCGTGACCATCTCCGACGAGGAAGCCACCCAGATGAGCACCATCGGCGACATCGTCAACTACATCGAGGCGCACAAGGAGTAATTCCGGCACAAGCGATGAAAAAGGCT
>CALWJG010000055.1 GCA_944380945.1 uncultured Agathobaculum sp.
CAAACGGCACGGAAAGCGGCGTTTCGGGCATTTGCGACCGTTCGGGTGCCGCAGCAGCCTCCAGCCGCAGCGCGCCGTATTCCCGCCGCGCGGTAAACCCGTGCGGCAGGCTGTATGCCGCGGAGGGGTGCGCGCTTTCCAGCAGCGCGTCCAGCGCCGCGATGTGCTGCGCCGTGAAGTCCCGCAGCGGCATGCCGCTCTGTCCGGCGAGCAGCCGCAGCGCCCGCGACCGCACCGCCGGGTGCGCCTGCCGCAGGATGGCGGCGTCCCAGCCGCCGTCCGATCGCGCCGCGCGCGCCAGACAGTCCTGCGCCAGACCGTTCAGGCAGTCCTCATCCTGCCGCAGCAGGGCGGACAGCCGCAGCGCCGCGCGGCCTGCCTCCGGGTTGATCTGCCGCAGCGCGGGCACGACCCCGTGCCGGATGCGGTTGCGCGTGTAGCTGTCAGCCAGATTGGTGCTGTCGGTCACATAGTCCTGCCCCAGCTCCGCCAGATAGGCTTCCACCTGCGCGCGCTCCACGCCGATCAGCGGGCGGATGACGCCGTCCCGCACCGGCGGAATGCCCGCCAGACCCTTTGGCCCGGTCCCACGCGCCAGATGGAACAGCATGGTCTCGAGGTTGTCGTCCGCCGTGTGCGCGGTCGCGATTTTTGCGCCCTGCGCCGCAGCCCGCAGCCGCTCATAGCGCAGGCGGCGCGCGGCTTCCTCAACGCCGGTCCCCTGCGCCTGCGCCGCCGCGGCAGCGTCAACGCGCTCGACGGCGAGCGGCACGCCCAGCCTGCCGCACAGCGCGCGGCAGAACGCCTCGTCCCGCTCGGACTCCGCGCCGCGCAGGCAGTGGTTGAGGTGGAACGCCCGCACCGGATACCCGAGCGCACACAGTGCGCGCAGCAGCGCGACCGAATCCGCGCCGCCGGACAGCGCCAGCAGCACAGTCTCACCGGGCGCGAGCATGGCATGGTCCGCGATGGTGCGCTTTACCGTCTCCAGCATGGCGTCAGTCCCCATGGATGCGGTCCGGGTTGGAGAAGGTCGTATACTGGCCGACCCACTGCAGCTCGACCGTGCTGGTCGCGCCGTGGCGGTTTTTCGCAATGATGATCTCAGCGATGTTCTTGTTCTCGCTCTCGTCGTCATAGTAATCGTCGCGGTAGATGAACATGACGATGTCCGCGTCCTGCTCGATCGCGCCCGACTCACGCAGGTCGGACAGCATGGGGCGCTTGTCCGACCGCTGCTCCGAAGCACGCGACAGCTGCGACAGGCACACGACCGGCACATTGAGCTCCTTGGCCATGATCTTGAGCGAGCGGGAGATCTCGGCGACCTCCTGCACGCGGTTGTCCATATGCCGGCCGCCCACATGCATCAGCTGTAAATAGTCGATGACGATCAGCCCGAGCTCGTCGCCCAGACGGCGGCACTTGGCCTTGATCTCCGCGACCGTGATCGCGGGGTTGTCGTCCACATAAATGTCCAGACCGGCCAGCACGCCGGACGCGCGGGCGATCTTGACCCAGTCCTCGTCGTCCAGATTGCCGGTCTTGAGCTTCTGCGATTCGATCAGCGCCTCGCTGGACAAAAAGCGGCTGGCGAGCTGCTCCTTGCCCATCTCGAGCTGGAACACGCAGACGCCCGTGCCCTTTTTGTATCCCTTGGGCTTGCCCTTGACGCTGGCCTTGGCCGCGTTGAGCGCGATATTGAGCGCGAACGCGGTCTTGCCCATGCCCGGGCGCGCCGCGATCAGGATCAGGTCGGATTTGTTCAGGCCGGTCAGCGCGGTGTCCAGCGCGTGGAAGCCGGTCGACATGCCGGGGATGTCGCTGTCTGACTTGGCGCGCTCGTCCAGCTCGGTGTACAGGTCGGCAATGACCTCGCTGAGCTTGGACAGGCCCTTGATCTCGCGCCCCTGCCGGATGCCGTAAATGCGCTGCTCAGCCAGCTCCGCGATGCCGGAGGCCTCGCCATGCGCCTCGAGGGCGTTCTGCTGGATCTCCGCGCCCGCGTCCGCCAGCTGGCGCAGCAGGCTCTTGTCGCGCACGATGCGCACATATTCGCCCACATTGCGCGCGCCCGGCGTGACCTCCATCAGCTGGAACAGGTACGCGCGGCCGCCCGCCTCGTCATAATAGCCCATGCGCGTGAGCATATCGAGCACCGTGACCGGGTCGATGCGCTGCGCGCCGTTGAACATGGAGTAAATGGTCTCAAAGATGCGCTTGTTCTCGTCCGCATAAAAGTCGTCCGCGCGCACCTGCTCGATGACCTCGGGGATGCAGTTCGGGTCGACCAGCATCGCACCGAGCAGAGACTGCTCCGCCGTCAGATCCTGCGGCACCTGCCGCATCAAAAGTTCGTCCAAAACCACACCGCCCTCTCTGGAATGGAAAATTGAAAATAGTGAATGAAAAATACGCGCCCCGCGCGATCTTCATTCAGAAACCATCCGCAAAGCGGATGGTTTCATAAAAAGCCGCGGCATGTACGTGGCTTTTTATACTTCTGACGGGGAAAAGTTTCGCGTGTCGGAACTTTTCTCCGTCCGCGAACCTTGTCCGCGCTTTCCGCGCGGCAAGGTTCCCTCGATTGAAACTGTACGTTTCAATCGAAGATTTACGCTTCCACCACCTGCACCAGAATCTCGCCCGCGATATCCTGATACAGCTTTGCCTTGACGCGGTGCACGCCGAAGGTCTTGATCGGCTCGTCCAGCACGATCTTCTGCTTGGGCACGTTCAGGCCGTACTGCCGGTTGAGCTCCTCAGCGATCTCCTTGGAGGTCACCGCGCCGAACAGGCGGCCGCCTGCGCCGCCCTTGGCCGGCACCTTGACCGGGCTGACCTTGAGCTTTTCCGCCGCTTCGCGCGCAGCCTGCTGCTCAAGCGCGATCTTGCGCGCGTGCGCCTCGTCCTGCGCCTTTTTGACGTTCAGGTTATCCGCCGTGGCGGGCTCCGCCAGACCGCGCGGCATGAGGAAGTTGCGGCCGTAGCCCTCGCTGACCTCGATCAGGTCGCCCTTTTTGCCCTTGCCCTTGACGTCGGCTTTGAGAATCACTTTCATGGTAACAATACTCCTTTATGAAAAACAAACTGTTTGAACAAATCCTGCAGCCGCAGGTCAGGCCTCTTCCGCCTCTTCCTGCTGCTGGTCGGCCAGATAGCCCTCGATCGCCTGCGCGATCAGCCGGTCGGCTTCCGCCGGCGTGGTGTTTTTGAGCTGCGCGCCGGCCGCCGAATGGTTGCCGCCGCCGCCCAGCCGCTCCATGAGCAGCTGCACGTTGACATGGCCCGACCCGCGCGCCGAGACCGCCATATCCGCCCCGCGGCGGAACGCGACCACGCTGGCCCGCGTGCCGATGATGGAGAGCAGCTCGTCCGCCGCCTGCGCAGCCGCGATGCGGTCGACCTCCTCGCCCGTGACAGCCAGGATCACGCCCTCGCCGCAGTTGCGCGCGGAGGAGATGATCTTCTGCCGCTCCATATACTGGTCAAAGCTGGACTGGAACAGCCGCTTGACGTCGCTCGCGTCCGCGCCCGCGCGGCGCAGATAGGCCGCCGCCTCAAAGGTGCGCACGCCCGTGCGCGTGGAAAAGCCCTTGGTGTCCAGATAGATGCCCGCGAGCATGGCCTCAGCCTCGCCCGTCAGGATGCCGCTGGTCGGCACCAGATACTGCAGCAGCTCGCTGACCAGCTCGGACGCCGAGGAGGCATACGGCTCATGCAGCGAAACGACGGCGTTTTCGATATAGTCCGCCGCGCGGCGGTGATGGTCGATGACCGCCACCTTGTTGATCGACTGCAGCAGCGCCTCGCTCTCCACATAGCCGGGACGGTTGACGTCCACGACGATCAGCAGGGTGTTGAAATCGCACATGATCATCGCGTCTTCCGCGCTGATGAACACGTCCTTGTATTCCGGCAGGGTCTGCAGGCGCTCGATCAGCTCGTGCGCCATGGTGTGTTCCTGATCGACCACGATGTGCGCCGGCTTGCCCTTGGCGCGCACCGCGCACACCATGCCGGCCGCCGCGCCGATCGCGTCCATATCGCTGTTTTTGTGCCCCATGACGAGCACCTGCGAGGAATCGCGGATCAGCTGGGTGAGCGCGTTGGCCACCACGCGGCTCTTGACCTTGGTGCGTTTTTCGACCTCTTCGCTCAGGCCGCCGAAGAACTCAAAGGTATAGCGGTTTTTGATGACCGCCTGATCGCCGCCGCGGGACAGCGCCATGTCGATCGCAAGGCCCGCGTACTTGTAGCTCTCCGCCAGCGTGTCGCCGTCCTTGCCGATGCCGATGGACAGCGTGGCGACCACGCCCTCGTGGTTCTGGATCTCGCGCACCTCCTGCAGCACGGCGAACTTGCGCGCGGCGAGCTTGTCCAGCTCGGCGTTCTCGATGAGGAAGATGTACTTGTCGCGGTCAAACTTGCGCAGCACCGCGCTGCTGTCCTTCATCCAGCTGGACAGGCGCTTGTCGATCCCCGCGAGGATGTCGGATTTTTCCGTATCGGTCGCGTTTTTCATCAGTTCCTCGTAATTGTCGATCGCAATGACCGCGATGGCGGGATAGCGCGTCTGCGCCTCGTCCCGCAGGCGGACATACTCGGTGCAGTCGACAAAATGCAGCATCATCAGCTGGCCTGCGCCGCTCTGGATCATGCTGCCGAACACCTGATAGGCGCTGCGCCCCATGCGCAGCTCGCCGGGGAAGGTGGTCTTGCCCTCGATCAGCCAGCGGGTCTCAAAGGTCGGCGCGAGCTCGGTCATGCGCATGTGGCGCGCGCCGGAGAAATTGCCGCTGATCTCGACGAACGCGTCGTTGGCCCAGATGATCTCGCCCGTCGTCGCCAGCGCGACCACGGTGGGCAGCGGCGAATTGGTCACCGGCTGATGGGCCTCGCCGCCCTCGATCTGGATATTACTCATCAGCTCCTGCAGCCAGCGGCGCTGGTCAACATCCCTGTGCAGCGTCGCCAGACGCAGGATCACGCAGACGGCAATACCGGCCACGCCGTACGGCACGGAAAAATACAGGCCGGCCGCGGCAAACAGCAGAAACAGCACATAAAACAGCGCGTTTCCCGGCCGCAGCGCATTGTCAAATCGGTTTTTCAAATTCCCGTCCCCCTTTTCGGACGCAAATATACAGACTAATTATAGCATCGCTCAGCGGCAATGTAAACAAAAATCATCAGCGGTGATTGTGTTTTCAGCCCAAACATGGTAGAGTATTGTTTGTCAAAAATGGAAAAGGAGGCATCCGACTATGCAGTTTACCTTTGCGCATAATAACTTTAACGTCCGCGATCTCGACCGCTCGCTCGCCTTTTACCGCGAGGCGCTCGACCTGCGGGAGGTCGACCGGATCACCGCCCGGGACGGCAGCTATATCATCGTCTATCTGGGCGACGGACAGACCCCGCACCAGCTCGAGCTGACCTGGCTGCGCGACTGGGACCGCGCCTATAACCTGGGCGACAACGAATTCCACCTCGCCTTCCGCGCGGACGACTTCGCCGCCGCACACCACAAGCACCAGCAGATGGGCTGCATCTGCTTTGAAAACCCGGCGATGGGCATTTATTTCATCGCCGATCCGGACGGGTACTGGCTGGAGATCGTGCCCGCCAAGTGACTGCCGCTGCGGCGCGTTTTTTCCCGCTCTTAACCAACTTTTTGCTGGTGCGCGCACCGGCGCAGACGTATACTGGATTTGCTGAAAGGAGCTGTTGTTCCCCTTGCACCCTTATCTCGATCTTTTTCTCACCTTTGCCCGCATGGGCGTCTGCACCTTCGGCGGCGGCTATGCCATGCTGCCCATCCTCCAGCGCGAGGTCGTCGACAAGCGCGGCTGGGCGACCGAGGACGAACTGATGGACTATTACGCGATCGGCCAGTGCACGCCGGGCGTGATCGCGGTCAACACCGCGACCTTCATCGGCTATAAGCTGCACGGCGTTCTGGGCGGGATCGCCGCCACGGCCGGCGTCATTTTCCCCTCGCTCGTCATCATTATCATCATTGCGGCGTTCATCCAGCAGTTTGCGCATCTGGCTGTGGTGCAGGATGCGTTTTCCGGCATCCGCATCGCGGTCTGCGCGCTGGTCGTGCAGTCTGTCTGGAAAATGGCGCGCAAGGGCGTGGTCGATGTGCCGACGGCCGCCATCCTGCTGATCACCTTTGCCGCGGTCGCGTTCTTCGGTGTGTCGCCGGTCATCATGGTCGTTGTGGCGGCCGCGGCCGGCATCCTGATCGGCATGATCCGGAGGAGGCGCGTATGATCTTTTTACAGCTTTTCTGGGAGTTTTTCAAGACCGGCCTGTTCGCGGTCGGCGGCGGTCTGGCGACCATCCCCTTCCTCAAGGACATCACGCTCAAATATCCGTGGTTCACGCCGCAGGATCTGCTCGACATGATCGCAGTGTCCGAATCCACCCCCGGCCCGATGGGCGTCAATTCCGCGACCTATGCAGGCTTTCAGGCCGCAGGCATCCCCGGTGCGCTGGTCGCCACCTGCTCGCTGGTGCTGCCCTCGGTCATCGTCATCATTCTGGTCTCGCGGGCGCTCAACCGCTTCAAGGACTCCCGACTCGTGCAGGACGGCTTCTACGGCCTGCGGCCCGCGTCGGCCGGCCTGATCTTCGGCGCGCTGCTCGAGGTCTTTGCGGCCGCGCTGTTCCACACCGAGCTGTGGACCGGGCTGAGCAGTCTGGGCGCGGTGTTCAATCTGCCGGCCATCGCGTTTTTCCTCATCCTGTCGCTTGCGATCTGGAAGCTGCCCCGCATCCACCCGATCGTCTTTATCGGCGTCGGCGCGCTCTGCGGCATCGTTTTTCATTTCTAACTGCATACAGGCGCACAAAGGGCGCGGCGGAAACCGAAGTTTCCGCCGCGCCCTTTTCTGTGTGAAAGCCGCCGCTGCCCTACCTTGCCAGATAATCCTCTACAATATCGCGGAAATGCGCTGCCGAAACGCCGTTTTCCTGCAGCAGCGCCGCCAACGCTGCGGTCTCTTCAAGCGTTGGCGCGATATCGTCAATGCTGTCAAGCTCTGTCTGTTCACAAACCGCCGTTATACCGTACCGCGTTCTGTCAGCTGCTGCGTTCTTGGTAACTATGTAGTGAATCATCCTTTGCTGTCCCCCTTTCCTTGCCTGACAGGCGCTTTGATCGATTTCTTTCCCTTTCCTTCCCACATAACCGGACTGCGCCGCTTCCTGTCTGTTTTGCCCCCTTTCTGTTTCAGTCCTTGCGCAAAATATTTTACGCAGGCAGCCGTGCAAATCCTGTCGAATTTTGTCGAACGCACAAAAAAATTCCCGCAGATGCCGTCCATCTGCGGGAATCACTTATTTTGTCAGATACTGTTCGACAAGCGCGCATGCGTCCTCGATGCAGCCCGGGCAGCTGCGGCGCACCTTGCCGTCCGCCACACCTTTGAGCTCGCGGCACAGATAGGTGCCGTTTTTCTCCCGGAACGCAGCGGCGAGCATTTTGGTCGTTTTGTAAGTCTGCCCCTTTGTCTCGCCCGGATGCGCGGTCCCCTTGCTGCCGCGCAGGCCGGCGAGCATGAATGCGCCGGTCAGCGCACCGCAGGTATCCATCAGCCCCATGCCGAGGCCGAAGCCCTCAGCCATTTTATACGCGGTCTCCTCGTCCAGTCCGAAGCGGTCACAGTAGGCGCAGACGACCGCCTGTGCGCAGTTGTAGCCCTTATCGTGCAGGCGCAGCGCCTGCTCTGCCCGTTCTGTCATTTCGCAAAACCTTCCTTTGTCCGCGGATCAGTATTCCACCTGCGTGAAATAATAAACGATCGCGTTGTACTGCGCGCGCGCCTCGGCCTGCAGGTCGGCCTCGCTGTCGATGAATTTCTGATCCTCCGCATTGTCGATGAAGCAGAATTCACTCGTCAGCGCAGGGATAAACAGCGCCGCCGCCGCGCGGTTGGTATAATAATAGTCGCCGTTGCTGCCTTCCTTGAACACGACCGAGCGGATCGGTACACCGAGCTCTGCATATTCATCCAGCAGCGCCTCGGCCAGCAGCTTGGTCGGGCCGCCGTTGCGGTCCGCGATCTGCGCCAGGATCTCCGCGCCGCGCGCGGTGGTGTTGGCCGCGTTGTGGTGGATGCTGAAGAACAGGTCGGCGGAGGAGGCGTACTGCTCCATCACCTGACCGCGCAGGGACAGCGAGCTGCCCTCCTCCAGCGTATCGCGCACCATGATGACCTTGTAGCCGTCCGCCTCCAGATAGGACTGGAGATACTTGGCGACCGACAGGTTGATGTGCTTTTCATCCAGCGACTGGTCCGGGCTCGTCGCGCCGACGTCGCTGCCGCCATGGCCCGGGTCGATGATCACGGTCTTGACGCCGTCCAGATGCGAGGTGCGCGGCGGCTCGACCGGATCGCTCGGCGTGCCATCCTCCTCGTCGTAGGCGCGGACGTAGACCACATAGTCCATGCTGCAGTACCGGTCCGTACCGCTGCCCGTATCCATCAGATGGCCCCAGCCATCCTCTGCCGAATCGATCACGATCTCGTCCCCATTGGACAATTTACCGATGATCGGGTAGCTCGTGCCTGCGCCCGCGCGCACGGACAGTGAGGTGTCCACCTTGACCCGGTACACGCCCGGCTGGAACGGCTGCTCCACCGGCTGGTTGATCTCATCATCCTCACCCATATAATCGCGCACGCGCGTCAGGTAATCCGCGCTGCAATACTGCGAGCGGCTGCCATCCTCATCCAGAATGTGTGCCCAGCCGTTCGTGATCTGGTCGACAATGATCTCGTCCCCGTTGGACAGGCGGCCGATGACTGGCTGATCAAGACCCGGACCCGAGCGCACAGACAGCGAGGTGTCCACCTTGACGCGGTATACGCCGGTCGTAAACGGCTCCGCCGGCGTATCCGGCTCTTCCGGCTCTTCGGGCTCGTCCGGCGTTTCCGGCGCGGTGTCCTCCGGATCCTCCGGATCCTCCGGCGCCGGACTGGGGGTCGTGATCTGTACCGTGCTCGTTGCGCTCTCAAACGCGGCGGTAAAGCCGATCGCGCTCGACACATCCGCGATCTTATAATAGTTATTGCCGTTGATCATGTATCCCTGAATCGAGATGCCATTGCCATCCAGCAGTACTTTAGCCGTCGACTCCTGTACGCGAAGCGTGGTCGTGGAGGCCACGGTCAGCTCGCCGCCGACCACGGTATACTGCTCGCCGGGCAGCAGATCGATCGCATTCAGCTCGCTGTTCCAGTTCACGGCGAACGACGAGCCGGTATTACGCAGCAGATAGGCGACATCGCGCAGCTTGAAGTAGTTATATCCGTTGATATTGTATACCTGCGGATTGACAGCCTGTCCGTTCACCTTGACATGGTGCTTGGACGGCGAGACCCTGAGCGCACGCGCGACCGGCGCCG
>CALWJG010000056.1 GCA_944380945.1 uncultured Agathobaculum sp.
AAAAAAAGGCGACAGCCCAAGCTGTCGCCTTTTTCGATGCAGTATTTGCGCTTACTTGCGGGAAATAGCCTTCTTGGCAGCCTCAACGATGTGAGCGGCAGTCAGGCCGTACTCCTCGCGCAGGAAGCTCTCCGCGCCAACCTGGCCGAAGCGGTCTTCTACGCCGACCATCTCCATCGGGACCGGGTTGTTCTGGATGACAACGTTCGCAACCGCAGAGCCCAGACCGCACTTGACCTGATGGTTCTCGGCGGTGACGATCGCGCCGCACTCCTTGGCGGAGTCGAGGATCAGCTGCTCGTCGAGCGGCTTCCAGGTGAACATATCGATCACCTTGGCGGAGATGCCCTCAGATGCGAGCTGCTCCTGCGCCTTGAGCGCCTCGTCTACCATGATGCCGGAAGCGATGATGGCGACGTCCTTGCCTTCCTTCAGGGTAACGCCCTTGCCGATCTCGAAGTCCGAGCCGTCGGCATAGACGGTGGTGAACGACTTGCGGATCATGCGCATGTAAGAGAACTTGCCGGAAGCGGCCAGCTTCTTGGTCAGGCAGTTGATCTGGGCATAGTCGACCGGGTCGATCACGACTGCGTCCGGAACGGACAGGTACAGTGCGCAGTCCTCAAACGGCATATGGGTGCCGCCGTTGTACGCCGCGCAGACGCCGGGGTCAGAGCCCATCACATGCACCGGCAGCTTTGCGTAAGCCGCGGACATGAACGCCTGGTCGAACGCACGGCGGGAAGAGAAGCAGCCGAAAGAGTGCATGAACACGGTCTTGCCGGTCGCGCACAGGCCGGCGGAAACGCCCATCGCGTTTGCTTCCGCGATACCGGCGTTGATCACGCGGTCCGGGAACGCCTTGGCCAGCTTACCGGTGTTGATGCAGTTCTCCAGGTCGCAGTCTACGTGCATGACCGTGGGGTCCTTCTCCATAATCTCGAGCATCGCGGAAACGTAGCCGTCGCGGTTCGCACGAGAATCCTTTTCATGTTTGCCAATCAAAGTAAAGCTCATGTTCATACCCTCCCTTACTGTGCCTTGATCTCAGCGAGCTTGCTCTCAGCGTAAGCAATGGCTTCATCCCACTGCTCCTTGGACGGCTGAGAGGAGTGTGCGCCGGTGCCTTCAGCAAAGGTGGCGCCCAGGCCCTTGACGGTGTTCAGCACAATGCAGGTGGGCACGCCCTTGGTCTCGTACGCCTTCTGGATGGCGTCGTAGATCTGCTCTACGTCGTTGCCGTCCGCGCATTCGATGACGTTCCAGCCGAACGCCGCGAACTTCGCGCCGATGCCCTTGGCATGCTTCATGACCTTCTCGCAGGCGCCGTCGAGCTGATACTTGTTGTCGTCCACGAAGCAGACGAGGTTGTCCAGCTCATAATGTACGGCAAACTGTGCAGCTTCCCAAACCTGACCTTCATCCGCCTCGCCGTCGCCGACGAATACGAATACATGGTTGTCGCGGCCGTCGATCTTGTTGCCGAGCGCCGCGCCGGTCGCAGTGGACATGCCCTGGCCGAGCGAGCCGGTCGTCAGGTCAACGCCGGGGGTCTTGGTGCGGTCGGTATGGGACGGGAAATTGGTATGGGGCTGGTTGAGCGTATACGCCTGCTCGATCGGGTAGTAGCCCTTCAGGCCGAGGGTGGCGTACATCGCCGGGCCCGCATGGCCCTTGGACAGCACGCACCAGTCGCGGTCTTCCCAGCGGGGGTTCTTGGGATCGATCTTCATCACATCGCCGTACAGCACAGCCAGCGCATCGATGATGGACATCGAGCCGGGAACATGGCCGAAGCCGAGCGAGCCGATCGTCTTCAGGGTCTCCAGACGGATCTCCTGTGCAAATACGCGCAGCTCCTGCATCTTTTCTGCTTTCTGCATTGCATACACCTGCCTAATTCTTAAAATATTTTCTCTCCGCGGAACAGGTTCCGGCATACAGCGGCTCTTTGACCACTGTTATACGATTACAGTGTATCACCATACCGGGCGGATTTCAACCGAATTTCGCAGATTGGCTTACAAAAATTTGTTCCTGTATTTTGTATCCACCGGAATATTCCATAAAAATTTACGGTCAAATATATGAAAGTTGTTGGTTATGTCTTGGTGTTTTCCTTATAATTTTATGGATTGCTGCGGCGCTTCCGCCCTGTGCCGCCGCGGTTTTCCCGTTTTCTTCCCCTTCCGCAGTAGGAAATAATTTTTATCGCCGGTTTTGTACATTTTTCAGCGAATATTTCGGTTTTTATCCCAGACGTTCCGCGTCATATGCAATTTTCCGCAATGAATGGAAAATTCTATTACAATAATGAATAGTAGACAATTCGTTTAGAATTTGCTAAACTAAAACAAAGTATGTCTGCATTCCGCGCAAGATTGGGGATAGGGAAATGAAGGTCAGCCGGCTCAATTCGATCGAACAATATGTCATCTCGCGAGAGACCGTCAGCATTGACGAGCTGTGCGAGGTTTTCGGCGTGTCCAAAAACACCATCCGGCGCGACCTCAACGAGCTTGAGATGCGGGGGCATATTACAAAGGTGTACGGCGGCGTGACCGCCACCGTTCCGGCTAACGCCGTGCCGGCGCCCATCCGGTCCGGGCTCAACACTGTTGACAAATCGCTGATCGGCCGGCTCGCGGCCGAGGATGTGGACGACGGCGACACCATCTTCATCGATTCCGGCACCACCACCCTGTGCCTGCTGCGCTTTCTGGCTGCCAAAAAGCGCATCACCATCATCACGCACTCGCTCGGCGCGCTCAGCGAAGCGGCCAAATACGATAACCTGAACATCATCTCGCTCGGCGGCATTTACAGTCCGACCACGGATTCGTTCGTCGGCCTGTCCACCATCGAGGCGCTGTCCGCCATGCGCATCAACAAGGCGTTTATGGGCGCGACCGGCGTTTCGCTCTCCGCGGGCATGACCAACACCACCTTCCTTGAGGCCGAGATCAAGCGCGCTGTCGTGCAGCGGGCGGACAATATCTACGGCATGGTGGATTCCTCCAAGATCGGCAAGGAGGCGATCGTCACCTTCTGCCACCTCAAGGACCTGACCGGCCTGATCACCGACCGCGAGCCCGCGCAGGAATATGTCGACCTGTGCCGGCAGGAGAACGTCAAGCTGCAATACGAATAAATCCGATAAATCCGAATGACACGCAAAACGGCTGCTCTCGCAGCCGTTTTGCTTTTTGCCCCGGCGCGGCGTCTCAGCCGAGGCCGTTTTTCCGGTAATGGGTCGGCGACACGCCGTACACCTCGCGGAATCGCTTGATGAAATAGCTGAAGTTGTCAAAGCCGACGTTGAACGCGATCTCCATGACCGGCAGGTCGGTCTCGCGCAGCAGGCGCGCCGCCTGCTCGATGCGCAGCGAGTTGACGTGCTGCACGAAGGTGCGGCCGAAGTTCTCGCGGAAAAAGCTGCTGAAATACTGCGGCGACAGCCCGAACCGCGCCGCCACCGCGGGCAGGGGCAGCGGCTCGGTGAAATGCTCGCCCAGATAGCCGACGATGGCCTTGAGCTGGCGCGCCTTGTAGTCCGCGTTCGGCCGCATCTGCCGTCCGGCGAGCAGGCCGTACTGCGCGCACACCGAAACGATGCCCAGCAGCGCCGCCTTGACCGCCAGCTGGCTGCCCGGCCGCCGGGACAGGCAGGCCTGCACGATCTGCGCCAGCAGCGCGCGCACCTCCCGCTGGCCGGGCGCGCCCGCACGCAGGCAGGTCGAAAAGCGCAGCCGCCCCTCGGCGATCGGCGCGAGCAGATCGGTTTCGGTCTGGTCGGTGCGGGCGAACTGCAGGAAGTCCGCGGCGAACACAAAGGAGCGGAACTGGTTCTCCCGTCCGGCGGCGCGGATCTCGTGCAGCTCCTCGCCGGACACAAAGAACACATCCCCGTGCGCGCCGTCGTATACCTGATCGGCGATGGTCAGCGAAACGCGCCCCGCGTCCACGGTGATCAGCTCGAGCTCCGGATGCCAGTGATAGGGGATGAAGTCGCTGTCGTCCGCCTCGCTCCCGTCCAGCGCGGGATAGATCTGGAACGGGAAGGCCAGCGTGCCGTGCTCTTTTTTCTCCCTGCGTGCAGCGTCCATATTCTTCCTCCGGAAATACCTTAAAATCGTGTTATTGTTCGTGAAGAAATTGCAAGCAATCCCCCGTCCATTTGCTATAATTATAGACACAAAAGGGAACAAACGCAAGAGTGCAGCCGCATCCGACCGTATTTTTGTTGTATCATTTGCCAGAAATCCGCCATGCGTTTTTGTGACAAATGACAAACCGTTCCCGCCCGGCCGCGAATGGTTGAACCGTCAGCCGCCGCGTGCTATAATTTAAGTTGGCAGAGGACCGTCTGCCGCTGCGCTCCGGTGGGGAGAGACGCCGGACAACGACCAAAAAATCTTTTTTTGGAGGGAAAACCTATGTACATGGATAAGCAAGTCAAGCGCGGATACAACGAATACATCCGGCTGGACGAGGGCATCGGCAAGGACGCCATGATGGACGTTGCCCTGCTCGTGATGGAGGACGGCGACACCTACTCCTTTGAGGAACCCGAGAAGGAGCTGGCAGCGCTGGTATTCGACGGCAAGTGCACCATCGAGTGGGACGACCAGTCCTACGACGTTGACCGCCCGAACCCGTTCGATTACAATCCGTCCTGCCTGCACGTCTGCAAGGGCACCAAGGTCAAGATCACCGCACACGGCCCCTGCAACATCTACATCCAGAAGACGCTCAACGACAAGACCTTCCCGAACAAGATGTACAAGCCCGAGGATACCGATACCTGGGCGCGCGGCAATCAGGGCGAGCTGATGGGCTGCATCAAGCGCGACGTGCGCACCTGCTTCGATCTGGACAACGCGCCGTACTCCAACATGGTGCTGGGCGAAGTCGTCAACCTGCCGGGCAAGTGGTCGAGCTACCCGCCGCATCATCATCCGCAGCCGGAGTGCTACTTCTACCGCTATGACAAGCCGATGGGCTTCGGCGCCGGCTGGGGCAACGGCGAGATCTACGAGACCCACCACAACGGCCTTGCGATCATCACCGACAAGATGCACTCCCAGGTCACCGCGCCGGGCTACTCCTGCTGCTACGCATGGGGCATCCGCCATCTGCCGGGCGACCCGTGGGACAAGACCCGCATCGACGACGAGGAGCACCTGTGGCTGCTCGCGGACGACGCGAACGACCATATCTGGCACTGCCCGACCGGCAACTGACATACGGGAAGGGCTCCGTCCCCCTGTATGCGGGCATTTCCCCGAGGCAGAGCCCCGGCGGAATGAAACTGCAAGGCCGCGCCGCGGCCGCCCGTTTGGAACCGCGGTTCCAAACGGATTTTGTGAGAGAAAATAATTTTAGGAGGAAATAACCTATGAAGCACATGGAAACCGTCCGCCTGACGGCATCCCAGGCACTCGTCCGCTTCCTCGAGAACCAGTATGTCAGCTACATTGACATGGACGGCAACGAGGTAGAGAGCAAGTTTGTCAAGGGCATCTTCATGCTGCCCGGCCACGGCAACGTTGTCGGCTTTGCCAACGGCGTAGAGCAGGAGCTCAAGGACATGATCGTCTACCAGGGCAAGAACGAGCAGGGCATGGCGCTGGCCGCTGTCGGCTACGCCAAGCAGATGCGCCGCAAGGGCATCTTCGCGTGCACCTCTTCCGTCGGCCCCGGCGCCTGCAACATGGTCACCGCCGCTGCGACCGCGACCGCGAACAACATCCCCGTGCTGATCCTGCCGGGCGACATTTACGCCTCCCGTCAGCCGGACCCGGTTCTCCAGCAGATGGAGCAGCCGCACAACCTGTCCATCTCCGCGCATGACGCGTTCCAGGCTGTCACCAAGTACTGGGGCCGCATCAACCGCCCGGAGCAGGTCATGACCGACATGATCTCCGCGATGCGCGTGCTGACCGACACCGCCAACACCGGCGCGGTTGCGATCTCCCTGCCGCAGGACGTGCAGGCGGAAGCTTATGACTATCCGGTCGACTTCTTCCAGAAGCGCGTATGGCGCATCGAGCGCCGCCCGGCGACCAAGTATGCGATCGACAAGGCTGTCGAGGCCATCAAGAACGCCAAGAAGCCGCTCCTGATCTGCGGCGGCGGCGTCCGCTATGCCGAGGCGCACAAGGTCTTCAAGAAGTTCGCTGAGGACTTCGGCATCGCCTTTGGCGAGACCCAGGCGGGCAAGAGCGCCATCGAGTGGACCCATGAGCTCAACCTGGGCGGTCTGGGCACCACCGGCGGCATCGCTGCCAACAAGCTGGCCCACGAGGCGGACGTTGTCATCGGCGTCGGCACCCGCTACACCGACTTCACCACCGCTTCCAAGTGGCTGTACCGCACGGACGCCAAGTTCGTCAACATCAACCCGTCCGAGTTCCAGGCGTACAAGATGGACGCGATCCCGGTCGTGGCGGATGCGAACGAAGCGCTGACCGCGCTCTCCGAGGCGCTCAAGGCTGTCGGCTACCACACCGACGACGCGTACGCCCAGTCTGTTGCGGCGTACCGCAAGGAGTGGAAGGACGAGGTCGACCGTCTGTTCGCCTGCACCTACACCGGCAAGGATTCCTTTGTGCCGGAGATCAACGACGCCAACCGCGAGTGCGTTGAGAAGTACATCGAGGATACCGGCTGCGATCTGTGCCAGACCACTGTTCTGGGCACCATCAACGCCATGATCGACGACGACGCGATCGTCTGCGCTGCCGCCGGCTCGCTGCCGGGCGACATGCAGGGCCTGTGGCGTCCGCGCAAGATCAACACCTACCACATGGAGTACGGCTACTCCTGCATGGGTTACGAGGTCGCTTCCGCGCTCGGCTCCAAGATCGCCTGCCCGGACAAGGAAGTTTACGCGATGTGCGGCGACGGCTCGTTCGACATGCTGCACTCCGAGCTGATCACCTCGGTCCAGACCGGCAACAAGATCAATGTCTGCCTGTTTGACAACGCGTCCTTCGGCTGCATCAACAACCTCGAGGTCGGTCAGGGCAACGCCTGCATCTGCACCGAGAAGAACATGCTCGAGCCGGGCGTGACCAACGGCATCCACAAGGGCAAGGTCATCCAGGTCGACTACGCGGCCATCGGCGCGGCTTACGGCTGCAAGACCTACACCGTCAAGACGATCGACGAGCTCAAGGCTGCCATCGAGGACAGCAAGAAGCAGACCGTCTCCACCCTCATCGACATCAAGGTACTGCCCAAGACCATGTCCAAGGGCTACGAGGCCTGGTGGCGTGTCGGCGTGGCGGAAGTCTCCACCAAGCCCGAAGTACAGGCTGCCCGCAAGGTCATCGAGGACCACCTCTACGAGGCGCGTCATTATTGATCCCAAGCGGACGAGTCCTGTCGTTCCCGCAGATACAAAATCCCGCCGGATATTCCGGCGGGATTTTTTGCGTCCGGGCGGGCGCTTTCCTTTTCCCGCCCGCTGTGGTATAATGGCTGCAGCCATTATACCGCTTATTTCACAATGATACCACGAGCGGCACAAAGCGGCTGCCAAGGACAAAAAAGCGCTGCCGCTGTGGTATCATGAACCCAAAATTTGAATTGATTCAGGAGGAAAGAGTATGCGTCCAGTCCGTTTTGCCGCCGCAGCCGTGCTGATCGGCTGTCTGACGCTCGCCGGCTGCCGGTCCGGCGGATTTCAGGACTGGTCCGTGCAGAGCAGCACGCAGGCGTTCACGACCTCGCTCGGCGCCGTGACGCGGACCGAATCCACAGCAGACAGCCGCGACGCCGCGCAGCAGCTGCGCACCTATACCGACACCGCGGGCTGCACGGTTTATATGGGCCGCGTGACGCCGCATGACGCGTCCGACCGGCCGCAGACCGCCGCAGAATACCAGCTGTCCGGCACGCAGGGCGTGGTGCGCCACTTTGATCCGGTCTCCGGCGAGTGGGAGCTGAACACGCTCGCGGACGGCATGACGCTGGACAAGGGGATGTATTTTGTCACCACCGATCAGGCGGAGGCGATCGTGGTTACGCCGCTCACCTATACCGGCCACGAAAACGGCATGATCGAATACCTGCCGGACTGCGACGGCACGCTGACCATCGCGCAGACGCGCGGTGGATACAGGCTGTCGCTGTCGGTCGCCGCGCTGCCGGCCGGCACATACAGCGATTATCTCGTGCTGTGCGCGGACAGCCTGCTGATCGACTGGACGCAGGCCGAGGCGTTTGCGCGCTGGTCCAACTACCGCTTTACGGACGCCAACCGCTGGTGCTATGACGGCTATTACTACACCGCGCCGGACAGCTATTTCCCCACGGGCGAGAATTACTTCTATCCCCTGCCCGCAGCGCATATTGCAGGCAAAATGGCGCGAGACGCGGATGAGCCTGCCTGCCGTGCGCTCGGGCTGGCGATGATCGACCTCATGCGGGAAAAGCAGAACGAATACGGCTTTCTCCCCTCCGAGGCGGGCAGCGGCTGGCTGTTCGAAGATTACGGCATCGGCCCCGGGTACTATGATACCCGCTTCAACACGGATTTCTGGCTGGCCAATCTGAACGCGGCGGAGAACTTCGGCGTGACTGAATGGCTGGACCGCGTCCGGACCTATGCGGATTTCCTGATGGAGTTCGCTGCCGGACATCACTTCACCTTTGGTCAGGCGCCGGACGAGGGGTGGCTGATCGAGGACTACTGGCATCCGGACGGCAACCGTCCTACCCATAGTTCGCTCAACCACCACGCAGCTGAGGCAGTATTCCTCTACCGGCTGTCCAACGCGACCGGAGACGAACAGTACGCCGTCTTTGCCGACCGGATGGTGCGCGGCATCGAGCTGACCGCCGACCAGTGGCGGATGGCGGACGGCAATCTGTATTACGCCTATTTGCCGGACGGCGCCATGATGGACGGCGACTATCCCTACCTGACCTACAACGATCTGCTCGACCTGCAGTCGCTCTACACCGCGCGGCACGGCAGCCAGAGCGCTGCACTGCAAACGCTCATGGACAGCAAGCGTGTCTGGATGGACGCAAACGGCGTGACCGACTACAACCTCGCGCCGACCATATGAGCCGCGCTCCCCTATGAAAAAAGGACGGTTTCCTTCGGGAAACCGTCCTTCTTTTATCCGTATACGTCTTACAGCATCTGCAGCAGCTCGATCTGTTCGCCGGACGGGCCGGTGAAAAACCAGTTCTGCAGGCCGCCGAACAGGTCGGGCAGCACGCGCTTTTCCGGCGTCAT
>CALWJG010000057.1 GCA_944380945.1 uncultured Agathobaculum sp.
ATCCCACCCGCTCCGCCATTTCAACAGGCGGCCTGACAAAACACTTGACATGGAGACGTACCCAAGCTGGTGAAGGGGCTCCCCTGCTAAGGGAGTAGGTCGGGAAACCGGCGCGAGGGTTCAAATCCCTCCGTCTCCGCCACAAAACCGCGCTTTTCCGGAAGGAAGAGTGCGGTTTTTGTTTTGTGCCGTTCCGCTGCCTGCGCGCGGGACGCGGCAAAAATTTGCCGTACCCCCTTTACAGGGGGCGGGGGTTCGTGATACATTTTAATACAGCGGCGCGGAAAAATATCCGCCCAGCATTCCCCCGAAAGAAGGAGTCCCCATGCCAGAGCTTGAACAGATCCGCGCGACCTTTGCCGCCGACCGCTTTGCCACCGACGCCGCCGGGTGCGAGATCCGGCTGGCCGAGCCGGGCCACGCCATCTGCGCGATGACGCTGCAGCCCCATCACTGCAACGCGGCGGGCACGCCGCAGGGCGGCGCACTCTTCACACTGGCCGATTTTGCCTTTGCGGTCGCGGTCAACGCGTTTGCAGAGACCGTGACGGTCTCGCTGCAGCACGACATCACCTTCCTGTCCCCCGCGAAGGGGAAAGAGGTGCTGGCGGAGGCGAGCTGCGTCCGTTCGGGCCGCTCGACCTGCTTTTACAACGTCACGCTGACCGACGAGCTCGGCACCGAGATCGCGAACATGACGGTCAACGGCTTTGTCACACACAAAAAACTTTGCTGAAATTTTTCGTTTTGTCTGCTTGACTTTAGCAGGTAAAAGTGGTAATATACGTTACGATAGCATAACGCGATGATGGAACCAAGTAAGTCCCGTCCCTCTGGTGCAGAGAGCTGCCGGCCGGTGCAAGGCAGCACAGAAGCGGAGACCGAATACTTTCCGGAGCGGTACCGCCGAACGCATTCCAGTAGGCGGCAACGGGGGCGCCCGTTACAGCGCTAAGGGCTTTTTGGCCCTGCTGAGGCCGCTTCGGCGGCAAATAGAGGTGGTACCACGGGTCATTCTCGTCCTCTGCTGATGCAGAGGGCGTTTTTTTATACCTGCCGCCGAAAAGAAGGAGATACTTATGGTCATTACGGATTTTCTGGAACGAAACGCGCGCCTGTACGGGTCGGACGTTGCGCTGGTGGAGATCAATCCCTCCGAGGAGCGCGATAACGCCGTCACCTGGCGCGATTACAGCCTGATCGAGAGCGCCAGCCCGGATGCGCCCTATCGCCGTGAGATGACGTGGAAGGACTTTGAGCGCCGTGCCAACCGGTTTGCCAACCTGCTGCTCAGCCGCGGGCTGGAGCGCGGCACCAAGGTCGGCATCCTGCTGATGAACTGTCTGGAGTGGCTGCCGCTGTATTTCGGCATCCTCAAGGCGGGCTGCGTGGCCGTGCCGATGAACTACCGCTATTCGAGCGAGGAGATCGCGTACTGCGTCGATCTGGCGGACGTCGAGGTGCTGGTGTTCGGACCGGAATTCGTCTCCCGTGTCGATCCGATCGTGGATAAGATGACCGGCGTCAAGCTGCGCTTCTATGTCGGCCGCAGGGTGCCCGCCTACGCGGAGGACTGCTGCCGTCTGGTCGAGTTCTGCTCCTCGAGCGCGCCCCCGGTGGCGCTGACCGAGGAGGACGACGCGGCGATCTATTTCTCCTCCGGCACGACCGGCTTCCCCAAGGCCATCCTGCACAAGCACCGCTCGCTGCTCGGCTCCTGCCTGACCGAACAGCATCACCACGGGCAGACCCGCGACGACGTGTTCCTGTGCATCCCGCCGCTCTACCACACGGGCGCCAAGATGCACTGGTTCGGCTCGCTGGTCTCCGCGAGCAAGGCCGTGCTGCTGCGCGGCGTCAAGCCCGAGTGGATCCTGCGCGCGGTCACCGAGGAGAAATGCACCATCGTTTGGCTGCTCGTGCCGTGGTGTCAGGACATCCTCGAGTCGATCGAATCCGGCCGCATCGACCTGAGCCATTACATGCTCGATCAGTGGCGGCTCATGCACATCGGCGCGCAGCCCGTGCCGCCCAGCATGATCCACCGCTGGCTCAAGATCTTCCCGCACCACCAGTATGACACCAACTACGGCCTTTCCGAGTCCATCGGCCCGGGCTGCGTGCATCTGGGCGTGGAGAACATCAACAAGGTCGGCGCGATCGGCAAGCCCGGCTACCAGTGGCAGGCCCGCATCGTGGACGACCGCGGGGCGGACGTCCGGCAGGGCGAAGTGGGCGAGCTGATCGTCAAGGGCCCGGGCGTCATGGTCTGCTACTATAAGAACCCCGAGGCCACGGCCGAGGTGCTGAAGGACGGCTGGCTGTATACGGGCGATATGGCCCGCATGGATGAGGACGGCTTCATCTATCTGGTCGACCGCAAGAAGGACGTCATCATCTCGGGCGGCGAGAACCTGTATCCCGTGCAGATCGAGGACTTCCTGCGCCGCAACGCCAAGATCCACGACGTCGCGGTCATCGGCGTGCCCGACCACCGTCTGGGCGAGATCGCGGCGGCCATCATCGAGGTGGCCGAGGGCCAGACCTGCACGGAAGAGGAGATCGAGCAGTTCTGCGAGGAGCTGCCGCGCTATAAGCGCCCGCGCCGGATCATCTTCGACCGCATCCCCCGAAACCCCACCGGCAAGATCGAAAAGCCGGTATTGCGTGAAAAATACTGCGGCGGCCGTCTGGTTGAGGAGCAGATCACCAGCTGACGCTCCGCCGCGCATCCCATGGACATAAATGAGGTAATCCCCCATGACCGATCTACTGATTAAACTTTCGCTGCTGATCCTGTTCTTCGGCGTGATGGTGGTCATCGGCCTGAGCTGCCGCCACCGCGCGTCCGACGTCGCCGGCTTTGTGCTGGGCGACCGTTCGGTCGGCCCGTGGCTGACCGCCTTCGCTTACGGCACCAGCTACTTTTCCGCGGTCGTCTTTGTCGGCTATGCCGGCCAGTTCGGCTGGAAATACGGCATCGCCGCCACATGGGCGGGCATCGGCAACGCGCTGCTCGGCTCGCTGCTGGCCTGGGCCGTGCTGGGACGGCGCACGCGCGTTATGACCCAGCATCTGAACAGCGCCACCATGCCGCAGTTCTTCGCCGCGCGCTTCGGCAGCCGCGGCATCAAGCTGGCCGCCTCGGCGATCATCTTTATCTTCCTGATCCCCTACACGGCTTCGCTCTATAACGGCCTGAGCCGCCTGTTTGGCATGGCCTTCCATATCGACTACTCGGTGTGCGTCATCGTCATGGCCGTGCTGACCGGCGTGTACGTTATCGCCGGCGGCTACATGGCGACCGCCATCAACGATTTCATCCAGGGCATCATCATGATCGTTGGCATCATCGCGGTCATCGCCGCGGTGCTGAAGGGACAGGGCGGCTTCTTCGCCGCGCTGGACAGTCTGGCGCAGGTCTCCGACCCCGCGACGAGCGAGATGCCGGGCGCGTTCGCCTCGTTCTTCGGGCCGGACCCGGTCGGGCTGCTGGGCGTGGTGCTGCTGACCAGCCTGGGCACCTGGGGCCTGCCGCAGATGGTGCAAAAGTTCTACGCCATCCGCAGCGAGCAGGCGATCGACAAGGGCATGATCATCTCGACGCTGTTCGCCGCGATCGTCGCGGGCGGCTGCTACTTCCTCGGCGGCTTCGGCCGGCTGTTCACCACGCCCGAGCTCGTCGCCGCAAACGGCTATGACTCCATCATCCCGACCATGCTCGAGGGCCTGTCCACGCTGCTGATCGCGGTGGTGATCATTCTGGTGCTGTCCGCGTCGATGTCCACGCTGTCCTCGCTCGTGCTGGCCTCCAGCTCGACGCTGACGCTCGATTTCATCAAGGACACGGTCCGCAAGGACATGAAGGAGAAGCAGCAGGTGCTCGTCATGCGGCTGCTGATCGTGGTGTTCATCGCGATCTCGGTCGTGCTGGCGATCATCCAGCACGCCTCCAACGTCACCTTTATCGCGCAGCTGATGGGCATCAGCTGGGGCGCGCTGGCGGGCGCCTTCCTCGCGCCGTTCCTGTACGGCCTGTACTGGAAACGCACGACCAAGGCCGCCTGCGTTGTCTGCTTCGTGTTTTCCACCGTCGTCATGGTGGCGAACATCTTTGTCGGCTCGCATTTCCCGGCGGTGCTGCAGTCGCCCATCAACGCGGGCGCGTTCTGCATGCTGGCCGGTCTGATCATCGTGCCGGTCGTCAGCCTGCTGACGCCCGCGCCGGATAAAGCGCATGTCGAGCAGGTGTTTGCCTGCTACGAGCGCACGGTCACCGTCAAGGTCAAGGAATCCATCGGCGACCAGAACTGAATCGTTCCCCGCCTGCCGCTTCGGCGTCAGGCGGCGAACCTGTTTTGTGACCCCTGCGGGACAAGACACGGCGCGCGCCGTGCCTGATCGCATTCGCATAAGATACTGCACAGGAGGAATACACACATGAAAACACTGATGCTGGGCAACGAAGCGGTTGCCCGCGGCCTGTACGAGGCTGGATGCAGCTTTGTTTCCAGCTATCCCGGCACGCCGAGTACCGAGATCACGGAGGCCGCAGCCAAGTACCCGGAGATCTACGCCGAGTGGGCGCCCAATGAGAAGGTCGCAACCGAGGCGGCCTTTGGCGCGAGCCTGTCCGGGCGCCGCAGCTTCTGCGGCATGAAGCACGTCGGCCTGAACGTGGCGGCCGACCCGCTGTTCACCCTGTCCTACACGGGCATCAACGGCGGCATGATCATCGGCGTGGCGGACGACGCCGGCATGCACTCGTCCCAGAACGAGCAGGACTCCCGCCACTATGCCAAGGCGTCCAAGATCCCCATGCTCGAGCCCGCGGATTCCGCCGAGGCGCTCGCGTTCACCAAGCTGGCCTATGAGCTGTCCGAGCGGTTCGACACGCCCGTGCTGCTCAAGATGTGCACCCGCGTGTCCCACTCGCAGAGCGTGGTCGAGACCGGCGAGCGTCCGGAGACGCCGGTCAAGCCCTATGTGAAGGACGGCGGAAAGTACATCATGATGCCGGGCAACGCCAAGCGCCGCCATCCGGTCGTCGAGCAGCGCACCGCCGACCTGACCGCCTGGGCGGAGACCGCGGAGATCAACCGCGTCGAGCCGGGCGCGGACAAGTCGATGGGCATCATCGCCTCCTCGACCAGCTACCAGTATGTCAAGGAGGTCTGCGGGGACAAGTATCCGGTGCTCAAGCTGGGCATGATCTGGCCGATGCCGGAAAAGAAGATCCGCGACTTCGCTGCGTCGGTCGACAAGCTGGTCGTCGTGGAGGAGCTGGACGGCTTTATTGAGGAGCACTGCCGCAATCTGGGTCTGGATCCCGCGGGCAAGGAGCTGTTCTCCTGCATCGACGAGCTGAGCCAGAATCAGGTGGCGGAAAAGCTGGGCGCCGTGCCGGATGCAGGCGCAAAGCTGGAGGAGGCCATCCCGGCCCGCCCGCCGGTCATGTGCGCGGGCTGCCCGCACCGCGGCCTGTTCTACACGCTGGCGAAAAACAAGATCACCGTGCTGGGCGACATCGGCTGCTACACGCTGGGCGCTGTGCCGCCGCTCGCGGCGATCGACTCGACGCTCTGCATGGGCGCTTCGGTCTCCGGCCTGCACGGCTTCCTCAAGGGCGGCGACCCGGAGGCTGCGCACAAGACCGTGGCCGTCATCGGCGACTCCACCTTCATGCACTCGGGCATCACGGGTCTGGTGAACATCGCGTATAACGAGTCCAATGCGACCGTTATCATTCTGGACAACTCGATCACCGGCATGACCGGCCACCAGCAGAACCCGACCACCGGCATGAACCTCAAGGGCGACCCCTGCACCAAGATCGATCTGGAGACCCTGTGCCGCGCAGTGGGCATCAACCGCGTGCGCGTGGTCGATCCGTATGATCTCGAAGCGTGCGACAAGGTCATCAAGGAGGAACTGGCCGCGGACGAGGCGTCGGTCATCATCGCCCGCCGTCCGTGCGCGCTGCTCAAGTATGTCAAGCACAACAAGCCGCTCGTGGTCGATGCGACCAAGTGCATGAGCTGCAAGATGTGCATGAAGATCGGCTGCCCGGCCATTTCGATGACCAGCGGCAAGGCCGAGATCGACAACACCCTGTGCACCGGCTGCGGCGTGTGCGAGCAGCTGTGCAAATTCGACGCTCTGCATGCGCCCAAGGAGGACTGAACATGGAAACGAAAAACATCATGATCGTCGGCGTCGGCGGGCAGGGCAGCCTGCTGGCGTCCAAGCTGCTGGGCCGTCTGCTGCTGACCAAGGGGCATGACATCAAGGTGTCCGAGGTCCACGGCATGAGCCAGCGCGGCGGCAGCGTCGTCACCTACGTCCGCTTCGGCGACAAGGTCTACTCGCCGGTCATCGACAAGGGCGAGGCGGACTTTATCGTGTCCTTCGAGCTGCTCGAGGCCGCCCGCTGGACCGAATACTTAAAGCCCGGCGGCAAGATCGTCGTCAATACGCAGAAGATCAACCCCATGCCGGTTATCACGGGCGCTGCGGCCTATCCGCAGGAGCTGGTGGACAAGATGCAGGCTGCGGGCGTGGACGTGGATGCGTTCGACGCGCTCGGCCTCGCGGAGCAGGCCGGCTCGTCCAAGGCGGTCAACATCGTGCTGATGGGCCACCTGTCCAACTACTTTACAGATTTCACCGAGGAGGAGTGGCTGACCGCGCTCGAGCAGAGCGTGCCCGCCAAGTTCCTCGAGCTCAACCGCCGCGCCTTCTCGCTGGGCCGCAACGGCTGAACCGCCCTATCATAAATCCTCCCGCCGGTGCGGCGGGTCAGAAAGGAACAGAACGCCAATGGAACGATATTATCAGCCCGAAATCGAGTGCGCCAGCCGGGAGCAGATCCTGGCATGGCAGAACGAGCGCCTGGTGAAGCAGGTGCGCAACGTGTGGGACAATGTGCCCTACTACCGCAAGAAGATGGAGGAAAAGGGTCTGACGCCGGATGACATCAAGGGCGTTGCCGACCTGCACAAGCTGCCCTTCGTCACCAAGGATGACCTGCGCGAGGCCTATCCGTACGGTCTGGTCGCCCGCCCGCTGAAGGACTGCGTGCGCATCCAGTCCACCTCGGGCACGACCGGCAAGCGCGTCGTCGCCTTCTACACCCAGCATGACATCGACCTGTGGGAGGACTGCTGCGCCCGCGCGATCGTCGCGGCCGGCGGCACGAATGAGGACGTCTGCCAGGTGTCCTACGGCTACGGCCTGTTCACCGGCGGCCCGGGCCTGAACGGCGGCAGCCATAAGGTCGGCTGCCTGACCATCCCGACCTCGTCCGGCAACACCGAGCGCCAGATCATGTTCATCAAGGACCTGAACGCCACCATCCTGTGCTGCACCCCGTCCTATGCCGCATACCTCGGCGAGAGCATGAAGGAAATGGGCATGAGCCCGGAGGACATCCCGCTCAAGGCCGGCATCTTCGGCGCAGAGGCGTGGAGCGAGGAGATGCGTCAGGACATCCAGAAGACGCTCGGCATCAAGGCGTATGACATCTACGGCCTGACCGAGCTGTCCGGTCCGGGCGTAAGCTTCGAGTGCTCGGCGCAGACCGGCATGCACATCAACGAGGACCACTTCATCGCCGAGATCATCGACCCGAACACCGGCGAGGTGCTGCCGGACGGCACGCAGGGCGAGCTGGTGTTCACCTCGATCACCAAGGAAGCCTTCCCGCTGCTGCGCTACCGCACGCGCGATATCTGCGTGCTCAGCCGCGAGAAGTGCCCGTGCGGCCGCACCCATGTCAAGATGAGCAAGCCGCGCGGCCGCAGCGACGATATGCTGATCATCAAGGGCGTCAACGTGTTCCCGTCCCAGATCGAGACCGTGCTGATCGCACAGGGCTATCAGGCCAACTATCAGATGATCGTCGACCGCGTCAACAATTCGGACACGCTCGAGGTCATGGTCGAAATGACGCCGGAGAACTTCTCGGACAACCTCGGCAAGATCACCGAGATGGAGAAGCATCTGGTTTCCGCGCTCAAGGCGATGCTGGGCATTTACGCCAAGGTGCGTCTGGTCGCGCCCAAGACCATCGCCCGCAGCGAGGGCAAGGCCGTTCGTGTCATCGACAAGCGCAAGATTTAAGGAGGCGTCAACATGACTGTTTATCAGATCTCCGTTTTTCTCGAAAACCGCACCGGCCAGCTGGCTGAGATCACCAAGATCCTGGGCGACAACCAGATCGACATGCGCGCCATTTCGATCGCCGAGACCGCGGACTACGGCGTGCTGCGCCTGATCGTCGATCAGCCGCAGAAAACGACCTCGATCCTGCTGTCGCAGGGCTTTGTCCTGTCCCAGACGCCGGTCGTCGTGGTCACCGTGCCCGACCAGCCCGGCGGCCTTGCACCCGTGCTGCAGTTGATCGCGGACGGCGGCATTGACATCGAATATATGTATTCGCTCTTCACCCACAAGGAGGGGAACGCCTACATGGTGTTCCGCGTGTCGGATGATGAGAAGTTCACCTCGCTGCTCGCGCAGAACGGCATCGCGGTCGCGAACCGGCAGGAGCTGGGCATCACGGACTGATCGATCGAATCACTGGAAAAGAGGACCAAAAGCACATGCTTTTGGTCCTTTTGTTTTGCGCAGATGCGTGCAATATTGGTGCGTTTATATGTGAGTAATGAAAAATGCGTGCAATATACAATATGCACGCAATGATATGTCGAGTTCGATGAAAAGAACATAGGAAAATTATCCAAAAATGCCAATGAAATTGTGCAATCCGGTGTTCTGTTTTTGGGATTGTTTACTTTATCCAGTTTTATATCGACTATTTTGTGAATAAATCTATCGAAATGATATTGCGTTCTCGAGAACGCAGTGATACAATCTATTCGAAGAGAAAAACAGGGCGGCGTGTACGAAATGCACCTGATGCGGAAAACAGCAGGCAGCGCACGCAGGCCGGCGCTTTATCCCTTGTACCTTTCCGGGCGGCGGGCGTCATCCCGCGCTGCGGAAGAGATAGGAAACCACAACAACAAATCACAAGAAAAGGAGCAACAACCATGAAAATCGGATTCAACGAAGCGAACGACCGTTTTTGCAAGGACCATTCGGTGATGAAGGA
>CALWJG010000058.1 GCA_944380945.1 uncultured Agathobaculum sp.
CAAAAATCTGCCCTTTTGGCGTCTGCATTTTTCCGGACCACCGGCGGAGGTGAAGCATGACTGAGATCACAAAAAGTATAACATACTTAAAAGAATACCGCGAGTTGAAAAAAGCCCTCGAAGCGGGCAAGACCCCCGCGTTGGCGGTCGGGCTGTCGCCCATCCACAAGGCGCACCTCGCCGCGGCGCTCGGGCTGGACACCGGCCGGCCGGTCCTCGTGCTGACCGACGACGACAGCGCGGCCGCGCGCTTTTCCGCCGACCTGCAGGGCTTTGCCGAAAAGCCCGTGCTGCAGCTGCCTGCGCGCGATCTGGTCATGGCGGATGTGGCCGGCGTGTCCCGCGGGTACGAGCACCGGCGGCTCGCCGTGCTCGATGCGCTGCAGGGCGCGCGGTTTGCGGTCGCGTCCGTGCAGGCCGCGGCGCAGCGCACCCTGCCGCCCGCCGCGCTCGAGAGCGCGGTCGTGACCATCGCCGCGGGCGAGGAGGCCCCGCTGGAGGACCTCGCGCAGCGGCTCACCCGCGCGGGGTACGAGCGCTGCATCCAGGTCGAGGGCACGGGCCAGTTTTCGGTGCGCGGCGGCATTCTGGACGTGTTCCCGCCGCAGGCCGAACACCCCTACCGCGTGGAGTTCTGGGACGACGAGATCGACTCGATCGCGACCTTTGACGTGGGCAGCCAGCGCCGCCTCGAGCAGGTGGAACGCGTGCGCTGCCTGCCGTGCATGGAGACCCTGCCCCATCTCGCGCCGGGCGGCGCGGCGGGGCTGGCCAAGGCCGTACTGGGGACGCTGTCCACCCGCCGCAAAAAGCACGCCGAGCTGGCCGCGAACCTCGAGCGCGACGCCGAGCGCCTGCGCGAGACCGGCAGCCTGCCCGCGGCGGACAAGTACCTGCCGCTCGTCTATCCCGAGATGGCGACCGCGCTCGACTACCTGCCGGAAAACGCGCTCGTGCTGATCGAGGACACGCCCCGCCTGCGCGACGCGGCGCGCGATTTCCTCGCCCGCATCGCGGACGACGTGACCGCGCTGCTCGAGCGCGGCGAGATGCCGCCCGGGCTGGACGGCTACGCGCTCGACTTCGCCGGGCTGTGCCGCGTGCCGCGCGCCATCCTGCGGCTGGATTCCTTTTTGAACAACGTGCCCGAGCTCGCGCCGCAGCATCTGGAGAACTTCATCGCCAACCAGATGAACGCCTACGGCGGCAATCTGGACATGGCCGCGGCGGACATCCGCAGCTACACCCAGCAGGGCCGCGCGGTGGCGGTCGTGTGCGGCAGCGAGCTGCGCTGCCGCAATATGTGCGACGCGCTGACCGACGCCGGCGTGCCCGCGCAGGTCAGCGACCTGCTGCCGCGCGCAGGCCATGTGACCGTGCTCGAGGGCACGCTGTCCGCGGGTTTTGAATACCCCGACCTCGGGCTGGTGGTCATCACCGAGGGGCAGGTGCTCGCGCGGCGCAAAAAGACCGCGCCCCGCCGCTCGAACCGCGACCGCGTCAAATCCTACACCGATCTGACGCCCGGCGACCTCGTGGTGCACGAGCACCACGGCATCGGCCGCTTTGTGGGCATCGAGCGCATGACGGTCGACGGCGCGGAGCGCGATTTTGTCAAGATCGCCTTTGCGGGCACGGATTTCCTCTATGTGCCCGCCACCTCGCTCGACCTGATCTCCAAATACATCGGCGGCGGCGAGCCCGAGCATGTGCGGCTCAACAAGCTGGGCGGCGCGGACTGGTCGCGCTCCAAGCAGCGCGCCAAGGCGGCCGCCAAGGAGCTGGCCGAGGGGCTGATCAAGCTCTACGCCGAGCGCGCCAAGATCAAGGGCTTCGCCTTCCCGCAGGACGACGCGTGGCAGCGCGAGTTTGAGGACGCCTTCCCCTATGAGGAAACCGAGGACCAGCTGCGCTGCATCGCGGAGATCAAGACGGATATGGAATCCGACCGGCCGATGGACCGCCTGCTGTGCGGCGACGTGGGCTTCGGCAAGACCGAGGTCGCGCTGCGCGCGGTGATGAAGTGCGTGCTCGCGGGCAAGCAGGCGGCCATCCTCGTGCCGACCACCGTGCTCGCGCGCCAGCATTACCTGACCGCGCTGCAGCGGTTCCAGGGCTATCCGGTCACGATCGAGCTGCTCACGCGCTACAAGACCGGCTCGGAGCAGACCAGGCTGCTGCAAAAGCTCGAGGCCGGCTCGGTGGACATCGTGATCGGCACGCACAAGCTGTTCAACAAAAAGATCAAGTTCAAGGACCTCGGGCTGCTCGTGGTGGACGAGGAGCAGCGCTTCGGCGTGTCCCACAAGGAGACGCTCAAGGAGCTCTCCAAGACCGTGGACGTGCTCACGCTGTCCGCCACGCCCATCCCGCGCACGCTCAATATGGCGCTCTCCGGCATCCGGGACATGTCCTCGATCGAGGAGCCCCCGCTCGACCGCCATCCGGTGCAGACCTTTGTCCTCGAGCAGAACGACGGCGTGCTGCTCGACGCCATGCGGCGCGAGCTCGCGCGCGGCGGGCAGGTGTATTACCTGCACAACCGCGTCGAGACCATCGACCGCTGCGCCGCCCAGCTGCAAAAGCGCCTGCCGGACGCGCGCATCGGCGTCGTGCACGGCAAAATGGCGCTGCGCGAGATCAACAGCGTGATGAACGCCATGGCGGACGGCGAGATCGACATCCTCGTGTGCACCACCATCATCGAGACCGGCATCGACATCCCGAACGCGAACACGCTCATCATCGAGAACGCGGACAACATGGGCCTCGCCCAGCTGCACCAGATCCGCGGGCGCGTCGGACGGTCGAGCCGCCACGCCTACGCCTACCTGTGCTACCGGAGCGGCAAGGCGCTCTCCGAGGTGGCGCAGAAGCGCCTGTCCGCGATCCGCGAGTTCGCGGCCTTTGGCTCGGGCTTCAAGATCGCCATGCGCGACCTCGAGATCCGCGGCGCGGGCAATGTGCTCGGCCCCGAGCAGTCCGGCCACATGATGAGCGTGGGCTACGACCTCTACCTCAAGCTGCTCGAGGAGGCCGTGCAGGAGGAGAAGGGCGAGACGCCCAAGCCCCGCGTGGACTGCGCGGCCGAGCTGCTGCTGTCCGCCAACCTGCCCTCCAGCTATGTGCCGGATGCGGGCCAGCGCATCGATCTGTACCGCCGCATCGCGCTCATCCGCACGGAGGAGCAGAAGAGCGACATGCTCGACGAGCTGATCGACCGCTTCGGCGAGCCGCCGCAGGAGGCGGTGTCGCTGCTCGACATCGCGCTGCTGCGCAGCCAGGCGAGCGAGCAGGGCATTTCCGAGATCAAACAGCAGGACGGCCGCCTGCTGCTCACCTTTGCGGAGACCGATTTCGTGCGCCTGTCCGCCCTGTGCGGGGACGAGGCGTTCCGCGGCCGCCTGCTGCTCAATGCCGGCTCGACGCCCTACCTGTCCCTGCGCCTGAACAAGGGCGAGACCCCGCTCGACATGGCGGAAACCCTCGTGGAAAAATACGCCGCCACGGCGTGAGCCGTCCCGCGCCCCCGCCCCGCCGGAATTTCCGCCTGCGGGGCGCGCGGGCGCGGGCAATTTGCATAAACCCGGGCGTGTTTACAAAAAATTTGTTTGTTTCCCCGCCCGGCTGTGATATAATACATCTGTTATGAACAAATAGGGCAATTTTGCCACACCGAAAGGCTGATTGATTGAATGGCTAACTTTCTGACCAAGCTTTTTGGCACCCATTCCTCGCACGAGCTGAAAAAGATCTATCCCATCGCGGACAAGGTCGACGCGCTCGAGGAGGCGTACAAAAAGCTGTCTGACGCCGAGCTGCGCGCCAAGACCGACGAGTTCAAGGCGCGCTACCAGAACGGCGAATCGCTCGACGATCTGCTGCCCGAGGCGTTCGCGACCTGCCGCGAGGCGGCGTGGCGCGTGCTGGGCATGCGGCATTACCGCGTGCAGGTCATCGGCGGCATCGTACTGCATCAGGGCCGCATCGCGGAGATGAAGACCGGCGAAGGCAAGACGCTGGTCGCCACCCTGCCCGCCTACCTCAACGCGCTGACCGGCAAGGGCGTGCACATCGTCACGGTCAACGACTACCTCGCCAAGCGCGACTCGGAGTGGATGGGCAAGGTCTACCGCTTCCTCGGCCTGACCGTGGGCCTCGTCATCCACGAGGTCGAGCCCGCGCGCCGCAAGGCCATGTACGAGGCGGACATCACCTACGGCACCAACAACGAGTTCGGCTTTGACTACCTGCGCGACAATATGGCGATCTACAAGCAGGCCATGGTGCAGCGCGGCCACGCGTTCGCCATCGTCGACGAGGTCGACTCCATCCTGATCGACGAGGCGCGCACTCCGCTGATCATCTCGGGACAGGGCGAGCAGTCCTCCCAGCTGTATGAGATGGCTGACCGCTTCGCCGCGGGCCTCAAGTGCCTGCGCGTCAAGGAGGTCGACGCCAAGGAGGAGCAGGACGACATCAACGCGGACTACATCGTGGACGAAAAGGCCCGCACCGCCACCCTGACCCCCAAGGGCACCGCGCACGCGGAGCAGTATTTCCGCGTGGACAACCTGTCCGACCCGGCGAACACCACGCTGCAGCACCACATCAACCAGGCGATCAAGGCGCGCGGCGTCATGCAGCGCGACGTGGACTACGTCGTGCGCGACGGGCAGATCGTCATTGTAGACGAGTTCACCGGCCGCCTGATGTTCGGCCGCCGCTATAACGAGGGCCTGCATCAGGCCATCGAGGCCAAGGAGGGCGTCAAGGTCCAGCACGAGAGCAAGACCCTCGCCACCATCACCTTCCAGAACTACTTCCGCCTGTACGGCAAGCTGTCCGGCATGACCGGCACCGCGCTGACCGAGGAGGAGGAGTTCCGCCACACCTACAAGCTGGACGTCATCGAGATCCCGACCAACAAGCCGGTCGCCCGTAAGGACAACCCGGACGCGGTCTACAAGAACGAGCGCGGCAAGATCAAGGCGACCATCGCCCGCATCGAGGCCTGCCACGCCAAGGGCCAGCCCATTCTGGTCGGCACGGTGTCGATCGAAAAGTCCGAGGAGCTGTCCAAGATCCTCAAGGCCAAGGGCATCAAACACACCGTTCTGAACGCCAAGTACCATGAGAAGGAAGCCGAGATCGTCGCGCAGGCGGGCAAGTCGGGCGCGGTCACGATCGCGACCAACATGGCCGGCCGCGGCACGGACATCATGCTCGGCGGCAACGCCGAGACCATGGCGCTCGACGAGCTGAAAAAGGGCGACTATACCCCCGAGCTGCTCTATGAGGCGAACGGCCACGCGGACACCGACGATCCGGAGGTGCTCGCGATCCGCGAAAAGTTTAACGAGCTGTACGAGAAATACAAAAAGGAGACCGACGCGGACGCGGAAAAGGTGCGCGCGGCGGGCGGCCTGTATATCCTCGGCACCGAGCGGCACGAATCCCGCCGCATCGACAACCAGCTGCGCGGCCGCGCCGGCCGTCAGGGCGACCCGGGCGAATCCAGCTTCTACATCTCGCTGGAGGACGACCTGATGCGCCTGTTCGGCTCGGAGCGCATCCAGAACATGATGGAGACGCTCGGCATCCCCGAGGACGAGCCGATCGACCAGAAGATCCTGTCCGGCGCGATCGAAAACGCGCAGAAAAAGATCGAGTCGCGCAACTTCGCCACCCGTAAGCACGTCCTCGAGTACGACGATGTGCTCAATACCCAGCGCCAGACCATCTACGCCCAGCGCCTGCAGGTGCTCGAGGGCAAGGACGTCAAGGACAACATCATGTCCATGATCGACGACACGATCAGCCGCGCGGTGCACGCCGCGGTGGGCGAGCACAACATCCTCACGCCCGAGATGGTCGAGCAGGCACGCCGTCCGTTCATCGGCCTGTTCCTGCGGCCCGAGGACTGCACCTTCACGCCCGAGGAGTGCGACGACCTGACCGCCGAGCAGCTGACCGGCGAGCTCGCGGAGCGGGCGCACGCGGTATATGAGGCCAAGGAGCAGGCGCTCGGCGCGCCGATCATGCGCGAGCTCGAGCGCGTGGTGCTGCTCAAGAACGTCGACACCAAGTGGATGGACCACATCGACGCGATGACCGAGCTGCGCAACGGCATCGGCCTGCGCGCCTACGGCCAGCACGACCCGGTCGTCGAATACAAGCGCGAGGGCTTTGACATGTTCGACGCCATGATCGACGCCATCCGCGAGGACACCGTGCGCATGATCTTCCTCGCGCAGGTGCGCACCCGCGAGGAGCCCAAGCGCGAGCAGGTCGCCAAGGAGACCGCGGCCGCCGGCGCGTCCGACGGCACGACCAAGCCCGCCCCCAAGCGCGTGGGCAAAAAGGTCGGCATGAACGATCCCTGCCCGTGCGGCAGCGGCAAGAAGTACAAGAAATGCTGCTACCTCAAGGCGGATAACCCGTACAAATAAAAAAACAGATCCCGGCTGGAAACGGTCGGGATCTGTTTTTTGCCGGAAAAAAGCATCGAGCATCAAAAGCGGCAAGGCATTCGGCAGATGACAAACCGGCGGTTGTGGTGTATAATATCATTGCATATCTATGGACAAAAAAGGAGAACACCATGCCGAAAATAGGACTCATCTCGCTCGGCTGCGCCAAAAATCTGGTGGACAGCGAGCACATGCTCGCCCTGCTGCGCGCGGCGGGCTGGGAAATCACCGAGGACATGGCCGAGGCCGACGTGGGCGTGGTCAACACCTGCGGGTTCATCGAGGCCGCCAAGAGCGAGGCCATCGAGACCATCCTCGACACGGCGCAGTACAAGCAGACCGGCAAAATGAAAGGTCTGGTCGTCACCGGCTGTCTGGTGCAGCGCTACGCGGACGAAATGAAGACCGAGCTGCCCGAGATCGACGCGCTGTGCGGCACGGGCAGCTATGAGAGCATCGTGGACGCGGCGGAGGCCGCGCTCGGCGGACACAAGGCGGCCTATATGGCGGATATGGCCTCCGCCGCGCTCGAGGGCAGCCGCGACCGGCTGACCCCGCCCTACACCGCCTACCTCAAGATCGCGGAGGGCTGCTCCAACCGCTGCGGCTACTGTATCATCCCCAAGCTGCGCGGGCCGTACCGCTCGCGCGAGCTGGACGCGCTGCTTCAGGAGGCGCAGGCGCTGAGCGATGCGGGCGTAAAGGAGCTCATCGTCATCGCGCAGGACATCACCAAGTACGGGATGGACCTGCCCGCGCACAAGCGCCTGCTGCCCGAACTGCTGCGGAAGCTGTGCGAAATGGATTTCCGCTGGGTGAGACTGCACTACCTCTACCCGGATCAGATCACGGACGAGCTGATCGACGTGATCGCGTCCGAGCCCAAGATCGTCAACTATCTGGACATCCCGCTCCAGCATGTGTCGCAGCGCATCCTGCGCGCCATGCACCGCCCGGGCGGCGGGGCGGAGTTCGCCGCGCTGATCGCAAACCTGCGGCAGCGCATCCCGGGGCTCGTGCTGCGCACCAGCCTGATCGTCGGCCTGCCGGGCGAGACCGAGGAGGAATTCGCCGAGCTGTGCAGCTTTTTGCAGGAGACCCAGATCGAGCGCGTGGGCGTGTTCGAGTTTTCGCCCGAGGAGGGCACGGAAGCCGCCGAGCTGCCCGATCAGATCGACGCGGAAGTGAAGGCCAACCGCCGCCTGATCGTCGAGGAGCTGCAGTCGGGCGTGCTCGACGACTACAACACCGCGCGCCACGGCGAGACCATGGAGGTGCTCTGCGAGGGCTTTGACGATGAGCAGCAGCTCTGGTACGGCCGCACCTACGCGGACTCGATCGAGGTGGACGGCCATGTGTATTTTGAAAGCGACGTCGAGCCGCAGCCGGGCGAATTCGTCTCCGTGCGCATCACGGAGAGCCTGGGACCCGACCTGCTCGGCGTACAACAAAAGGGGGAATAAGTCATGACAACAGCCAATAAAATCACGCTCACCCGCATCGCGATGATCCCGTTCTTCCTGTATTTCGCCTCGCAGCCGATGCTGATCCACGATGAGGCGACACAGGCGCAGACCATGGTGCCGGCCTTTCTGTTCCCGACGGCGACGGTCGTCGCGCTCGTGCTGTTCTGCGTGGCGTCGTTCACCGACTTTCTCGACGGCTACGTCGCCCGCAAATACAACCAGGTGACCGACTTCGGCAAGTTCGTCGACCCGCTGGCCGATAAGCTGCTCGTGACCTCGGCGCTCGTGCTGTTCGCCGAGCAGGGCGCGTTCGCGGGCTGGATGGTGTGCGTCATTCTGGCGCGCGAGCTGATCATCACCTCGCTGCGCGTGGTCGCGGCGAACAAGGGCCGCGTGCTCGCCGCGACGTGGACGGGCAAGGTCAAGACCTGCGTGCAGATCGGCGGCATCATTGTGATTTACCTGTATTACATCATCTATCCCAGCGTTGCAATGGACCTGCCGGCTTGGCTCATACCGCCGCAGTATGTGCAGCAGCTGTCCGGAGAGATGCAGGCGTTCACGCTGCTTGCCGTTGTCGGCTGGGTGGTCACGCTCGTCACCATCTATTCGGGCTACGATTACCTGCGCAAAAACTGGGACATCATCAAGGACGGCGCAGTCAAGGAGAAATAAATTTGGCAGGGGATCCTTGCCTGCTTCCGCAGCGGGCGCGCAGTGCGCGCCCGCGTCCTTCTGTCATCCTGAGGAGCGCAGCGACGAAGGATCCCGCGCGTGCGCGCTGCCACTGGTGCCATCTGCACCACCCGTCCTGCCTCCCCTTTGAGGGGAGGTGGCAGCGCCGTCAGGCGCTGACGGAGAGGTCCTGCAAGGGACTGCACCCGCGAGGCGCGGCCATGCACACCGCCACACCGACAAAAGGGGGAAAACCATGACAATCCTATTCCGCATC
>CALWJG010000059.1 GCA_944380945.1 uncultured Agathobaculum sp.
GCGGTCAGCTACACCTTCACCGGCTCGGGCTGGGGCCACAGTGTCGGCATGAGCCAGTGGGGCGCGTACGGCATGGCGCAGCAGGGCTTTGACTACAAGGAGATCCTGAAATTCTATTTCACCGGCATCGAGATCGCCGGCTGAAGCATACGGTTTGCATAAAGGAGGAATACGGCATGGGCGCTCCGCGCGGGCGCCCATGCTTTTGTGATGAAAAAGAGCGATTTTTATTTTGATCTGCCCGAGCGCCTGATCGCCCAGCACCCGCTCGACCAGCGGGACGCATCGCGCCTGATGGTGCTCGACCGTTCGGACGGTTCGGTGACGCACCGGCACTTCCGCGACTTGCTGGAATATGTACAGCCGGGCGACTGCATGGTGTTCAACAATTCGCGCGTCATCCCGGCGCGCCTGATGGGACACGCAGTCGGCAAAACGACGCCGATCGAGGTGCTGCTGCTGACCGACAAGGGCGACGGCCTGTGGGAATGCCTGACCCGCCCGGGCCGCAAGACGCGTGAGGGCGTCGAGCTGACCTTTGGCGACGGCCTGCTGACCGCAACGGTCGAAGCCGTGCAGCCGGACGGCAACCGCCTGATCCGGTTCCACTACGACGGCATTTTTCTCGAGCTGCTCGACCGGCTCGGCACCATGCCGCTGCCGCCCTATATCAAGGAAAAGCTGGACGACCCGGAGCGTTACCAGACGGTTTACTCCAAAACGCCGGGCTCGGCTGCCGCGCCGACCGCGGGCCTGCACTTTACCAAGGAGCTGCTTGCGGCGCTCGAGCGCAAGGGCGTCAAGCTGGCATTCGTCACGCTGCATGTCGGTCTGGGCACCTTCCGTCCGGTCAAGGAGGAGGAGATCACCGACCATGTGATGCACTCCGAATTCTATATCATGGACGAGCAGACAGCCGCGCGCATCAATCAGACGCGGGACGCGGGCGGCAAGGTCTGGGCAGTCGGCACGACGGCCTGCCGCACGCTTGAGACCATTGCGGATGAGACCGGCCATGTGCGCGCACAGTCCGGCTGGACGGATATTTTCATCTATCCGGGTTACCGCTTCAAGGCGGTCGACCATCTGGTGACCAACTTCCATCTGCCGGAGTCGACGCTGATGATGCTGATCTCTGCCTTTGCGACGCGGGACATGGTGATGCACGCCTATCAGCAGGCCATTGAAGCCGAATACAGATTTTTTTCTTTCGGAGACAGTATGCTGCTGTACTAAACAGAAGAGGGATTTATGGATATCGGAACATTTCATTTGATCAAAACCGAAGGACAGGCGCGCCGCGGCGAATTCTGCACCGCACACGGCGTCGTGCAGACGCCGGTCTTTCAGAATGTCGGCACGGCGGGCGCGATCAAGGGCGCGGTCGACGCGTTCGACCTCAAGGAGCTGGGCTGCCAGATCGAGCTGTCCAACACCTATCATCTGCACGTCCGCCCGGGCGACCAGATCGTCAAGGCGATGGGCGGCCTGCACAAGTTCATGCGGTGGGACGGCCCGATGCTGACCGACTCGGGCGGCTTTCAGGTGTTCTCGCTCGCCACGCTGCGCAAGATCACCGAGGAGGGCGTCACCTTCCACTCGCATGTGGACGGGCGCAAGATCTTCATGGGACCGGAGGAGAGCATGCGCATCCAGTCCCATCTGGGCTCGGATATCGCCATGGCGTTTGACGAATGCATCGAGAACCCTGCGCCGCGGGAATATGTCAAAAATTCGATCGACCGCACCACGCGCTGGCTCGTGCGCTGCAAGACCGAGCTCGACCGCCTGAACAGCCTGCCGGATACGGTCAACCCCCACCAAATGCTGTTCGGCATCAACCAGGGCGGCACCTATGACGATCTGCGCGTCGAGCACATGCAGGCGATCGCGGCGCTCGACCTGCCGGGCTACGCGATCGGCGGTCTGGCTGTGGGCGAGAGCACGGAGACCATGTATCACATCCTCGACGTCGTGCTGCCGCACGCACCGGTCAACAAGCCGCGCTATCTGATGGGCGTGGGCACGCCGTCCAACATCATCGAGGGCGTGGCCCGCGGCGTGGACTTTTTTGACTGCGTCATGCCCACGCGCAATGCGCGGCACGGGCATCTGTTCACGCACAACGGCATCCTGAACATTATGAACGCCAAATACCAGACCGACGACCGCCCGATCGAGGAGGGCTGCCAGTGCCCGACCTGCCGGCGGTTCAGCCGCGCCTATCTGCGGCACCTGCTCAAGAGCGGCGAGATGCTGTCCCAGCGGCTGCTGGTCATGCACAACCTCTGGTTCTACAACCACCTGATGCAGGAGATCCGCGACGCGCTCGATCAGGGCACGTTCGCGCAGTACCGCGCGGAATACAGCGAAAAAATGAGCAAACGAATCTGAATCCACAAAGCCGGACCTGTCAGGGGCCGGCTTTTTGTCATCCGCCTGCATGTATACCGCGCTGCGCCGCCGCATAGCCTGTAGGGAAATGGGGTCATGCTGTGCATGTTCAGAAAAAAACCATTCTTTACGCGGCGGGCGTGCTGGCATGCGGCAATCTGGCGCTGCAGGCGCTCGGCTTTTTCTACCGTATCCTGCTCAGCCATTTCGCCGGTGCGGAGGGGCTGGGCGTATATCGTCTGGTCCATTCGGCCTATCTGGTGCTCAACGCGGGCTGCCTGTCCGGTGTGACGATGGCCTGCTCCCGCCTGAGCGCCGCCTGTGAGGCAAAGGGAGAGCAGCGCAGGATCGGCGCGGTGCTGCGGCTGGCGTTCCGGGTCTTTTTTACACTGTGCGCCGCTTGTTCGGCTGTTGTCCTGCTGCTCGGCGGCGAGATCGCCACCGGCCTGCTGGGCGACGGGCGATGCGCCCGCGCGTTCCCGTTCGTCCTGCTGTGTCTTGCGCTGACCGGTGTGGAAAACATCTTCAAAGCGCTGTTCATCGGTCTGGAGCGGATGCAGTATACCGCCCTGTCCGAGGTGGGGGAGCAGGCGATCCGCATCCTCGCGGTCGGTCTGCTGCTGTACGGGTATCAGGGACAGGACTACGGCACGGTCGCCATGCTGATTTTTGCCGGCATGGTGGTCAGCGAGATATTCAGCGCGCTGTTCCTGACCCGGCTGTACCGCCGCAGCATGCCGCGCGGTGCGGGCGCTACGCCGATCGACCGCACGACTGCCAGACAGTTCGTCTGGATCGCGCTGCCGATCTCCGCATCCGCGCTGATCGGCAATCTGATCAGTTCAGCCGGGTCCGTTCTGCTGCCGCAGCGGCTGATGGCGGCAGGCTTGCAATATGAGCAGGCGCTGGCGGCGCTGGGCGTGATCTCCGGCATGGCCATGCCGCTGCTTCTGCTGCCGGTTGCGCTGGTCAGCTCGGTGTGTACCGCGCTGCTGCCCGCCGTGACCGCCGCGCAGGCGACCGGCAATATCCGGCGGGTGCGCGCGCTGGTCGGCCGCGCGGTCACGACCGTCGGCCTGATCGCAGTTCCTGCGACGGCTGTGCTCGTGCCGCTTGCGCCGCGCCTGAGCGAATTGTTTTTCCATCAGCCGCTGACCACGGGCTATGTCGCCCTGCTGGGCGCCGCCGCGATCGCAAGCTATTATCAGATGGCCACGGGCAGCCTGCTCAATGCGCTCGGCCTGCAGCACCTCAATGTGGCTGTGAGCATCTCCGCCGAGCTCTGCCAACTCGTGCTAATTTACCGCTGGTGCGCGCGTCCTACGCTCGGGATCTACGGATACCTGCTCGCCATGCTGGTGACCGGTCTGGCAGCCGCCGCAGTCGATTTCTGCATCCTGCTGCGGCAGACAGGATTTGCCGCCCGTCCGCTCCGGCGCTTTGGCGTACCGCTGCTCTGCGGCGCGGCGCTCTACGGATGGACGCGCGTGTTCTTCCGCTTTTTTTCAGCGATCTGCCCGGCCGAAACCGCCGCCCTCGCGCTGACCGTGCTGAGCGCCTGCCTGCTCTATGTGGCTGTGCTGCGCCTGCTCGGCGTGCGGCTGCTGCGGTATCTGTCGCGCCGGATCGAGCGGCCGCCGCTGCCGCGCCTGTGCATGTGGTAAACGCTTGACAAATGAAGGGCGAACGGATAAGATAGAAACGACTTGATGGCTCCTGCCGTGCGGCGGCAGGAGCCATTTTGCAGGAAAGGGGAAATCAAAATGGAGCTGACCATGTGCTGCCCGACGCTGTTCGGACTGGAAGGGATCGTGGCCGACGAGCTGCGCTTTGGCGGCGGGCTGACTACGGTCCGCGCGGAAAACGGCCGCGTACTGTTTGAGGGCGACGAGCGCACGCTCGCCTGGGCCAACCTCAATCTGCGCTGCGCCGAGCGGGTGCTGATCCGTCTGGGCAGCTTTCCGGCTGCCTCCTTTGACGCATTGTTTGAAGGGGTGCGCGCGCTGCCGTGGGAGCAGTTCATCCCGGCGGACGGTGCCTTCCCGGTCAAGGGCCACTGCCTGGACGCTGCGCTCCATTCTGTGCCGGACTGCCAGAAGATCATCAAAAAAGCCGTTGCCGCGCGGCTGGGGGAGCAGTACCATCAGTCGTGGCTGGAGGAGACCGGCGCCAAATACCAGATCCAGTTCGCCATCATGCGCGACACGGCCGAGCTGTATCTGGATACTACGGGCGCCGGGCTGCACAAGCGCGGCTACCGCGCGAACAGCAATGCCGCGCCCCTGCGCGAGACGCTGGCGGCCGCTATGGTCAAGCTCGCGCGCTGGCGGGGCAGGGAACCGCTGATCGACCCGTTCTGCGGCTCGGGAACGATCGCGATCGAAGCGGCCATGATCGCGCAGCGGCGCGCACCCGGCCTGCTGCGCGCGTTCGAGGCGGAAAAATGGGCGTGCATCGCCCCATCGGTCTGGCAGCAGGCGCGCGAAGCGGCGCTCGCCAATGTGGATACCGATACCGCGGCCGACATCGTGGGCAGCGACATCGATCCCGCGTGCGTGCAGCTTTCTGCGGAAAACGCGCGCAAGGCCGGCGTGGCGTCAGCCATCCGGTTTGAGCAGGCGGACGCGCTGGAGCGAGATTATTCCGACCCGGGCGTGCTGTTTGCCAATCCGCCGTATGGCGAGCGCCTGCTCGATGTGCAGACCGCGGAAAAGCTCTATGCCGGTCTGGGGCAGGCGCTCGCCGCCTCGCCGCGCAAGCAGTATATCCTCAGCTCGGATCCGCTGTTTGAGCGCTGCTTCGGCAGAAAAGCCGACAAACGGCGCAAGCTGTACAACGGTATGCTCAAATGTGAACTGCATATGTATTTCAAGCACTCGCCGCGGCGGTCTGCTAAGACCGATCGGGATTCTTTGTCTGGATTCACAAAAAATTCATAAATTTTATGGGGATTTTTCCAAAAAACCTCTTGCGTATTCGCAGGAGATGATGTAATATAATAACCGTGGTTAGCACTCAGAGCAAAAGAGTGCTAACCCTCTGAATTGGTTAATCTTATTTCTTATAGGAGGAATCCGTTATGAAACTCAAGCCCCTTTGCGATCGCGTTGTTATCAAGATGGTCGAGGCGGAGGAAACGACCGCCAGCGGCATCATCCTCACCGCGTCTGCGCAGGAGAAGCCGCAGGTCGCTGAGATCATCGAGGTCGGCCCGGGCGGCGTAGTGGATGGCAAGGAAGTCAAGATGGAGGTCCAGAAGGGCCAGAAGGTCATCACCAGCAAGTACACCGGCACCGAAGTCAAGCTGGACGGCGAGACCTATATCATCGTCCGCCAGAGCGATATTCTTGCAATCGTTGAGTAATTCGAGGAGGTAATTTATCATGGCGAAACAGCTTATTTACGGCGAGGACGCGCGCAAGGCGCTGCAGCGCGGCATCGATCAGCTCGCCGATACCGTTAAGGTAACGATCGGTCCCAAGGGCCGCAACGTGGTTCTGGACAAGAAGTACGGCGCGCCGCTGATCACCAACGACGGCGTCACCATCGCCAAGGAGATCGAGCTGGACGACGCGTATGAGAATATGGGCGCGCAGCTGGTCAAGGAAGTTGCAACCAAGACCAACGACGTGGCCGGCGACGGCACCACCACCGCGACCGTTCTGGCGCAGGCGTTCGTCCGCGAGGGCCTGAAAAACGTAGCGGCAGGCGCGAACCCGATGGTCATGCGCCGCGGCATCTCCAAGGCGGTCAACGCTGCGGTAGAGGCGATCGCCAAGAACTCCAAGACGGTCGACGGCACCAACGACATCGCGCGCGTCGGCGCGATCTCTTCGGGCGACGAGGAGATCGGCAAGCTGATCGCCGAGGCGATGGAGAAGGTTTCGACCGACGGCGTCATCACCGTTGAGGAATCCAAGACCGCTGAGACCTATTCCGAGGTCGTCGAAGGCATGCAGTTCGACCGCGGCTATATCACCCCGTATATGTGCACCGACACCGAGAAGATGGAAGCCAACCTGGACGATGCGCTCGTGCTCATCACGGACAAGAAGCTGTCCAACATCCAGGAGCTGCTGCCGATCCTCGAGCAGGTCGTTAAATCCGGCAAGAAGCTGCTGATCATCGCGGAGGATGTTGAGGGCGAGGCGCTGTCCACCCTGATCGTCAACCGCCTGCGCGGCACCTTCACCTGTGTTGCAGTCAAGGCGCCGGGCTTCGGCGACCGCCGCAAGGATATGCTGCGCGATATCGCCATCCTGACCGGCGGTACCGTGATCTCCGAGGAGGTCGGCATCGAGCTGAAGGACGCGACCATGGATATGCTGGGCACCGCCCGCCAGATCAAGGTCACCAAGGAGAACACCACGATCGTCGACGGCGCTGGCGACAAGCAGGCCATTGCAAGCCGCATCGCCGAGATCCGCGGCGCGATCGAGCGCACCACCTCGGACTTCGACCGTGAGAAGCTGCAGGAGCGTCTGGCCAAGCTGGCCGGCGGCGTTGCGGTCATCAAGGTCGGCGCGGCCACCGAGACCGAGATGAAGGAAAAGAAGCTGCGCATCGAGGACGCGCTCAACGCGACCCGCGCGGCTGTTGAGGAAGGCATCGTAGCCGGCGGCGGCGTTGCGTATGTCAACGCGATCGCTGCGGTCGAGGCGCTTGCCGCTTCCGCGACCGGCGACGAAAAGACCGGCATGCAGATCGTTGCGCGCGGTCTGGAAGCGCCGATGGCGCAGATCGCGGTCAACGCCGGCATCGAGGGCGCGATCGTTGTCGATAAGGTCAAGAATTCCGGCAAGGTCGGCTACGGCTTTGACGCTGCGACCGAGACCTACGGCGACATGATCTCGAACGGTATTGTCGACCCGACCAAGGTCAACCGCTCTGCGCTGCAGAACGCGGCTTCCGTCGCTTCGATGGTCCTGACCACCGAGAGCCTGGTCGCCGACAAGAAGGAGCCGGTCGCTCCCGCGCCGGCTGCTCCGGACATGGGCGGCATGTATTGATCCCAAGCTGAATCGTACCAGAGAACCGGCGCCAAAAGGCGCCGGTTCTTTTGTATGGAATTTTCCTATCAGGTTACAATGGTTTTACTGTACTTTTCCAGCCCTCCATGCTATACTGAACGCAAAGGAGGGAGAGACGCCTATGTTGTTTGGGATAAACGCCCTGTATGTCTGGGTAGCGGTCATCATCCTGTGCGTGGCGGTCGAAGCGTTTACGCTCGATCTGACTGCGATCTGGTTTGCTGTGGGCGGCGTTGCAGCGCTGGTCGCCGCCAGCCTGTCGCTGTCGGTGAGCGCGCAGCTGGTGATTTTTGTCGTGTTCTCCGCTGTGCTGCTCGCGCTGCTGCGCCCGTTCTGCCGCCGTTTTCTCAAAACGCGCAACGTGCCGACCAACGCGGACCGCATCATCGGTCAGAATGCGGTCGTCACCCAACCGATCGATAACATCCAGGGGACAGGCGAGATCAAGCTGCCCGGCTCTGTGTGGAGCGCGGCCAGTGCAGACGGTTCTGCGATCCCCGCCGGTTCCGTGGTGCGAATCGTTGCGATCCGCGGCGTCAAAGCCGTGGTGGAAATTGCAGAGTAACCATTTTCGGAGAAAAGGAGAATTGTTATGCCGTTCCTCGCCCCGATCCTGTGGATCATTCTGGCGATCCTGCTGATCGCATTTCTCGCAAGCAATATCGTGATCGTGCCGCAGGCCAAGGCCTATATCGTCGAGCGTCTGGGCACCTACAAATGCACCTGGGGCACGGGCCTGCACTTCAAGGTGCCGCTGTTCGAGCGCATCGCGCGCCGCGTGACGCTCAAGGAGCAGGTCGTGGACTTCCCGCCGCAGCCGGTCATCACCAAGGACAACGTCACCATGCAGATCGACACGGTCGTGTATTTCCAGATCACCGATCCCAAGCTGTTCACCTACGGCATCGAAAGCCCGATGGCGGCGATCGAAAACCTGACCGCGACCACGCTGCGCAACATCATCGGCGATCTGGAGCTTGACCAGACGCTGACCAGCCGCGACATCATCAACACCAAGATGCGCGCCATTCTGGATGAAGCGACCGATGCCTGGGGCATCAAGGTCAACCGCGTGGAGCTGAAAAACATCATCCCGCCGGCGGCCATTCAGGAATCCATGGAGAAGCAGATGAAGGCCGAGCGCGAGCGCCGCGAATCCATTCTGGTGGCAGAGGGCAAAAAGCAGTCCGCGATTCTGGTCGCGGAGGGTGAAAAGGAAGCCACCGTCCTTGCGGCCGAAGCCAACCGTCTGGCCAAGATCAAGGAGGCCGAGGGCGAGGCGGAGGCGCTGCTGACCGTCCAGAAGGCGCTGGCCGATTCGATCGCCATGCTCAACGACGCTGCGCCGAGCGAGCAGGTCATCAAGCTCAAATCGCTCGAAGCATTCAGCGCCGCCGCAGACGGCAAATCCACCAAGATCATCATCCCCAGCGAAATTCAGGGGCTTGCCGGTCTGGCGAGCTC
>CALWJG010000060.1 GCA_944380945.1 uncultured Agathobaculum sp.
TTTCAAGGCAAATACGAACGCGCACGCGCGGGATCCTTCGCTTCGCTCAGGATGACAGCGGGAATGTCAGGATGACAGAGCGGAAAGTTCCGCCCGCCTTATCAAGGCGCGCCCCCTCCACAGGGCTGTTTTCTCAAAGCAGAAAACAAAATCCCAGACAAACGTCTGGGATTTCATCTTCAATTACTGCGGGTAAACGGAAACCTGCTTGCGGTCCTTACCCAGACGCTCGAAGCGGACAACGCCTTCCACCTTGGCGAACAGGGTGTCGTCCTTGCCGCGGCCGACGTTCAGGCCCGGATGGATCTTCGTGCCGCGCTGACGGACAAGGATGTTGCCCGCCGGGACGGTCTGGCCGTCCGCGCGCTTGACGCCCAGGCGCTTGGCCTCGGAGTCACGGCCGTTCTTGGTCGAACCTACGCCCTTTTTATGAGCGAAAAACTGTAAGCTGATCTGCAGCATCTGCGTGCACCTCCATTACGTTCAAAAAATCCGGATAATTCTGTTCCAGCACGGAGAGATACAGCCGGAGCGCCTGCAGCGCCTCCTGCCCGCGCTCCACACCGCCCTCGAGCAGCGCGATATGGATGTGCGTATCCTCCTCATCCGCCGTACTGTCCACCGGCACATGCTGGACGTCGTCCAGCAGCACGGTCGTCAGCATGACTGCACTGGAGATCGCCGCGCATACGATGTCCTCCCCTTCCGCCGCGTAGCCCGCGTGGCCGAGGATGTCCACCGAGAGGAGCTTGCCCCCCTGCGACGAAAATGTGACCTTGGTCACAGCCTTACGCCTTGATGGACGCGATGGTCACCTTGGTGTACGGCTGGCGATGGCCCTGACGCTTGCGGTAACCCTTCTTGGGCTTCATCTTGAAGATGTTGATCTTCTTGCCCTTGCCGGTCTTCTCGACCGTGCCGGTCACGGCAGCGCCGGAAACGTAAGGCGCGCCGACGGTGAGCTGATCGCCCTCGCCTACGGCCAGAACCTCGTCAAAAGTAACGGTCGCGCCGTCCTCCACGCCGAGCTTCTCGACGTAGATCACGTCGCCCTCAGATACCTTGTACTGCTTGCCGCCAGTTTTCAGAATGGCATACATTTGGTTTTCCCTCTCTTTCGTTGTAGAGTCACGCTTGGCACGGCGGCGGCCCGGTTTGGGCGCACTTAACAGAGCCAATGCACAATGCGGCTTTTGATAGCATAACACAAGCGGCGGCGCCTGTCAAGCGCCGCCGTGCGGTTTTTTCGTTTTTTCTGCGCAAAAGGCCGAAACTCAGGCGAACATCGCCGCCACCAGATCGTACATGCCGGCCGGCGTCGAGGTCGCGCTGCCGGTCGCGGCGCGGTCCATGCTGACAAAGCCGGTGTTGCCCTGCGCCAGACCGATCACGCGGTCGGAGAACAGCACATAATAGGTGCAGGCAGGCGCCTGACCCTCCGCCGCGGCAAAGCCCGCCGCATCGTCGCGGTAGGCGTTCAGGCGGTCGAGCAGATAGCCCTCCGGCACGCGGAGGTACTGCAGCTGCGAGCCGGTGGAGTAAACCACATAGACGCCCTCGGTCAGCTGCGGGATCAGCTCTTCCAGGCTGTCGGTCTCCGCGGCCGTCGGCTCATCGAGCGACGCCGCCAGACTGGTCAGCATGGTCTGGTTGTCCTGCGTCAGGCTGGTCACCTGCGCGGTAAGCGCGTCCTTTTCCTGCGTCAGCGTGGCGACCTGCTCGTTCAGGCCCTTGATCGTGCCGCCGCGCACCATGGACAGGATGAAAAAGATCAGCGCCAGCAGCAGGCTGACAAGCACTGCGATGCACAGCACCATGCGGTAATTGAGTTTGAACGGCTTGACCGGCGGCCTGCCGCCCGCCATCCGCACGCCCGGCCGCCGCCGGATCTGCCCGGTTTTCCCGCTGCGCGCGGGCCGCTCGGTCCGTTCGGTTCGATCCATGCGGTCTCCCTCCAGTCCGTTTGCCGTGTGATATTCGCCCATACTCATTTGGACGGGTTCTCGATGATCTTGACTTCGCCCGAGGAGCAGCCGACGATCATGCGCTTGCACATATTGAGGAACAGGCCGTGCTCCAGCACGCCGAGCATGCCGGTCAGCTTGCCGTAGACATCCTGAATGTCAAAGCCCGCGCCCAGATGCAGGTCTGCGATGAAGTTGCCGTTATCGGTCACGAAGGTCTTGCCGTCCCGCACACGCAGCACCGGATTGAAGCCGTAGGCCGCCATGCGCTCCATCGCCTGCTTGGAGCCGTACTGCGCGATCTCGACCGGCAGGTGGAACGCGCCGATCTTGTCGACCAGCTTGGACTCGTCCATGATCCAGATGACTTCCTTGGCCATCGACGCGACGACCTTCTCGCGGTACAGCGCGCCGCCGCCGCCCTTGATGGCGTTGAACTGCGGGTCGATCTCGTCCACGCCGTCGATCGCCAGATCGACGTGATCGAGCTCGTCGATGGTCAGCAGCGGGATGCCCAGCTCGCGCGCCTGCGCTTCCGTGGCCTTGGAGGTCGGGATCGCCTGGATCTTGAGGCCGTTCTTGACCATCTCGCCCACAGCGTTGACCATATGGTACGCGGTCGAGCCGGTGCCCAGACCGACTACCATACCGTCCTTGACGTATTCAGCGGCCTTATCGCCGGCCAGTTTTTTCATATCCATTGCAAATCCTCCCTGACTTTGTCGTTATCATCGTTGTCCCGCTTGCGCGGATCATCTTACTCTTTATTATAAAGTGATAACGGGTAAAGGTCAATCGTTTCCGCAGAAAAAACGCGCCGCCCCGCCGCCGAAAAAACAGGGCTGCCGGAACCCATCGTTCCCGGCAGCCCGGCTGTCGCTTTGGCGTTACATCAGGTCGAGCAGCTTGTAGCAGCGCGCCTTGGTATAGCTCTGGCGGAAGCTGTACGACGCCAGCTGCGCGGCGGTCTCGTCCGCCACCTCAGCGGCGGCGTTTTTCGCGCCCTCGTCGCGCTCCTGCACCCATTGGTCGAACGCGGCCTCCTCCGAGGCGTACTGGTCGGCGTTGAGCACGCCCGCCAGATAGTCGTACATCTCCATGAGCAGCGCGTCCCACTGCTCGAACGAGCCGGCGGTCAGCGCGAGCTCATCCTCGGGCGTGGCCGCGGAGGCGATCTTCAGATCGCTCTCTTCCAGCTCATCCATCCGCGAGACAAATTCCTGCCGCTTTTCGGACTGCTGCTGCTGGTTCTCCTCCTGCCGCTGCGCGGACTGCTGCGCCTCCTCCAGCTGCTTGCGCAGGTCGGATACCTGCTTTTTCTGCTCGCTTGTCAGCGTATCGTCCGCATCGAGCGTATCCAGCATGGCCGCGCACTGGTCGAACTGCTGGTTCTGCAGATACTCCTGCGCGCGCTGGAAATCGTCGGCGAATTCGCTGTCCGACTGGGCGGACTGCGCCTGCGCCAGCAGGTCCTCGATCGCCGCATACAGCGGGGAGGACGAATCGGTCACGCGGTTGCGCAGCTGCTGCAGCGCCGCGATCGCCTCGGTGTACTGGCCGTTGTCCACATAATCCTGCGCGGTCTGGAAATCGTCGAGCATCTGGATGGACGCGTCGATCGCGGCGGTGTCCTTTGCCTCGGCCCGGGCCGCGATGTAACATTCGAGCGCGCGGTCAAAGTCGCCCCGGCGCATATACTGCTCGGCGAGCGCCAGATTCTCATCCGGCTGGCGGGACAGGAAATACCATACGCCGCCGCCGATCAGCGCCGCGATCACCAGCACCACGACGACGATCACCGCCGCCTTTTTGCCCCGCGAGGGACGGCGGTACGGTTGGTCGGTCGGGTCGGGCTGGCCGAAGGTCGTGCGGTGCGGCGCGGCCGCGCCCGCCGCGCGGCGCACGGGCGGGGTCTCGACCGGGGGCAGTTCGTCCGGCTGGGGGGCGAGCGGGTCGGCCTCCGCAAGCGGATCGGTCCCGGCGAGCGGATCAGCGTCCGCCAGCATCTCCCCTTCGGCGTGGTTCTCCTTCATGGCGGCGTCAAAGGCCGAAAGGTCGATCGGACCGTTCAGCTCGTCGGGCAGGGTGGTGAACACGGTGGTCTCGTCGTTGACGCCCTGCTGCTCCACCGGCGCGCCGCAGAATGGGCAGAACTGGCCCGCAATGGGCAGCTCCTTGCCGCAGTTCTTGCAAAGCATGCGTTTTTCCTCCTCTGGAATAGCGATGTATCTCATAGTGATAGGGTCACAGTAAACCGATAATAGTATAGCACGGTGCGCGGCGCTTGTAAACCTCATGCGGCTCCCGCGCGGAATGACGGGAAATAGTGGAAATTGTATCGAAACTGAAACCTCGTCTTGCTTGACAACCCCCCTGTCGCGCCCTTACAATAATACTATCATGGAACAAGGAGGGAACCACACCTTGAAAAAACGTATTTTGAGCGGTCTGCTGGCCGCTATGATGCTGGTGACGCCGGCGTTCGCCGCGGGCGGCAGCGCGGCAGACACCGCCGGGCAGCCCGCCGTTACGGCGGAGGCCTCCGGCGAAACCGTGCTGACCTTCGCGGCCACCCTGCCGGAGTCGTTCAGCACCGACCGCATGGAGGACGCGGTCGTCGAATCAGTGCGCGCTGTGCTCACGCAGCGCTTGGCGCAGCTCGACCTGGCCGACGCCTCGGTCGATTTCCCGGATGACCGGCAGAGCGTCGTCGTGACGCTGCCCGCCGGCGCGGAGACCACGGGCGTCGCGGACTTCCTCGCCCAGACGAACGCGCTGCGCATTGCGGATGCGGCAGGCGACGTCTGGCTGACCAGCGCGGACATCGAGACCGCAGAGGCCGGCCTCAACGAGGACGATACATACCATGTGCAGCTGACCCTGACCGAGGCGGGACAGGAAAAGCTCGCCGAAAAGGCGGATGGCGCGGACGCCGAGTATATGCTGTATGTCTCGCTGGACGGCGAGGATGTCGCCAGCCTGACCGCCGCCGCCCTGCAGGAGACCCCCTGCACGCTGACCGGCCCCTTCACCGGAGACGAGGCGCGGCTGCTCACCGCGTTCATCATGGCGGGCGAGCTGCCCGTCACCCTGACGCCTGTCGAGGCCGAGACCCCGTCTGAGCCGGCCGAACCGGACGAGCCCGAGCAGCCCGAAGAGCCGGAGGAGCCGGAGGAGCCGGAACAGCCGGAACAGCCCGAGGAACCCGAAGAGCCCGCCGCGCCGGCCTTCCCGGACATCGCCGGGCACTGGGCGGAGGACGCGCTGAACACGGCGGTCGATATGGGCCTGCTCAACGGCGTGAACGGCAAGATCCTGCCCAACAACGCGGTCAAGCGGTCCGAGGCGGTCGTCATCCTCAACCGCGTGCTGGGCGCCTCTGTTGCGGACAGCACCGCCGGCCTGTCGGGTACGCCGCAGAACGCCTGGTACATCAACGACCTGGGCAAGGCCATCCACCTCGGCCTGATCGACACCCGGGACAGCCGCAACTTCAACGCCGCCTCCACCCGCGCGGAGGCCTTCGTGTTGATCGCACGCGCGTTTGTCTATGACCGCGCCGAAGCCGCGTCGGATGAGCTGAACGCCTTTACCGACACCGGCTCGATGACCGACGAACAGCTGCAGGCCGCGGCCGCGCTGGTGGCGGAGGGCATCGTCAACGGCAGCAGCGCAACCACCCTGAATCCGAACGCACAGCTGACCCGCGCGGAATTCGTCACCATGGTCACCCGCGTGGCGGATCAGATCATCGCGGGCGAGGCCGCGGGCACCGAATCCGACACCCCGGATGCTGAAACCGAAACCCCGGACAGCGAAACCGCGACCACCGACGCCGATGCGGAAACCGCGGACAGCGAAACCGCGCCTACCGATACCGATGCGGAAACTGCGGACAGTGAAACCACGCCCACGGAGACCGACAGCGAGACCGCAGACGCGCAGACGCCCGTGCTGCGCGGCGGCAGCGTCATTGCGCAGCCCGTGAGCGAAGTCAAGGGCACCGTGATCAACGGCGACCTGATCTACGCCGTTGACGCGGCGGACGTCCGACTGAGCGCCGTGGATGCGAACGGCCGCATCGTGCTCAAGGGCGCGGAGCAGACCGCGCTTTACGCCTCGAACGGCACGGAGATCGACCTGCTGGCCGCCGATCCGGCGGGCAGCGCCGAGATCGATCTGAACGACAGCTCCCGGACCGGCACCCTGCTGATCGCGGGCCGCGGCGGCGCAGTTTCCTTTGCGGGCGAGGCGGACAACATCGAGATCACGGCCTCGGGCCGCACGATCGACCTGTCCGGCCTTGCGGCGGAGACGCTGACCGTGACCGGCAGCAACAACACGATCACCGTGAGCGGCAGCATCGGCGCGATCGCCATCGACGGCGGCGCCAAGAACAACCGCCTGACGCTGAACGGCACGGCGGACACCCTGCTGGTCGCAGGCATCGGCTCGAAGGTGGACGGCAGCGGCAAGGCGGCGGCCGTCGACATCCGCGCGGTGGGCTGCGAGATCACGGTCGCTTCGGATTCCAAGATCGAGAACATCGACTCCGGTCTTTCCGGCGTGTCGCTTTCGATGGGCGTGCCGACCAAGGTGCTGCCCGGCGGTTCGCTGGTGACGCAGATCACCTTCCAGGGCGTGACCGAGCCCAAGATCTGCTCCGCGCAGTGGTACAAGAACGGCAAGCCGATGGCCGGTTACTCCAACGACCATTTTGAGATGACCGCCGACGCGGTCTCCCGCATCACGACGTATTTCACCTTCACCAAGAACATGGAAACCAGCGTGACCATGGGCTTCAAGCTGACCTATGACAACCCCTCGACCGGCGAGACCGAGGAGCTGTATATCGAGAAGACCGTCCCGATCGAAAACTATTCGGACGAGTGGTATTACGAGCGCGACGTCAACCGCGTGCTCAATCTGGTCTCCTCGACCTACCGCGGCAACTACACCACGTCCTATGCGGTAAACAACGACTACTCGGCGCTCGAGAAGGAGATCTGGATCAACGCCAAGGGCTATTCGAGCAAAACGCAGTACCTGATCTGGGTCAACCGTGCGTATCCGCACGCCAACGTATTCCAGGGCTCCAAGGGCAACTGGAAGCTGATCAAGTCCTTCCTCGTCGGCATCGGCGCGCCCAGCACGCCCACGCCGACCGGCGTGACTACGGTCTCCTACAAGTCCGCGGGCGGCTGGACGACCAGCAGCTACACCGTGCGCCCGGTCGTCGGCTTCTATCCGGGCACGGGCTATGCGTTCCACTCCCGCCTGTGCTATCCGGGCACGGATACCGAATATGACTTCAGCGCCGGCTATCCGGTCTCGCACGGCTGCGTGCGCATGTATAAAAACGATGTGAAGTGGATCTACAACAACATCCCGGTCGGCACGACCGTGGTCATCCACTAAAGTGCACCAGCAAAAAAGACGCACGAAAAAACGAGCCACCTTGCGGTGGCTCGTTTTTTATCTTTGCGGCATGGCACTGCCCGGCGCAGGCATCTCAAAAGCCCTTTTCCTTCAGCCCGCGCACGAGGCCGACGTAAAACTCGCGCACGTCAAAGCCCGGGATATCCTCGCGCATCAGGTCGATCACGTCGCCGTGCGAGATGCCGCGCCTACCCGGCACGGACAGGCTGCCGAGGAAGTGCCCCCACTCGGCCGAGGAACGGGCGACCAGACCGTCGTTTTCCTGCTTGTCGTACTTTTTGACCAGACGCCAGGTGAAATTCAGCGGGAAGCCCGCGCTTTTCGCGCTGCGCATGGTGCTCATCACGCTCTGGTAGTACACGCCGTCCGCGTCCGGCACAGCCTTGTTGAAGGCCGCGCAGGCGTCCGCCGCCAGATCGCGCACGCCGCCGAGGAAATCCGGCTTTTCATCCCCCAGCGCGCGGAACACCGCGTTGTACTTGCCCTCCATCTGCCGGATCACGCCCGCGGGCAGGGTCTTCAGCAGGCGCTGGGCGAACACACAGCCGCGGTGCGGGGTGTTGACCGTGGTCAGCGAGGCGACATGCGGCGCAAGGCCGAGGCAGGAGATCGCGTAGCGGCTGTCCAGCCCGCCCTTGGAGTGCGCGATCAGGTTGACCTTGTCCGCGCCGGTCTCCGCCAGCACCTCCTCGATGCGCGCCTTGAGCTCGGCCGCGGACGCCGCCACGGGCGCGGCCGACTGCTGGCCGCCGTAGTAAAGCGCCGCGCCGCATTTCTGCAGGGTCTGCGGGATGCGGCCCCAGTAGTTGACGTGCTGCCAGTCGCGGAAAAAGATGCCGTGCACCAGCACGATCGGGTAGCGCGTGCGGCAGTCCTCATTTTCCGCATGCACGGACTCGCGCTCGAGCCGGCCGCACTCGAAATAGTATTCGCTGCGCGCGGCGTGCAGCACGCGGTAGAACAGATACAGGTTGAACACCGGCACCCACCACGCGAGCAGCAGCAGCGCGCGCCACACGACGCGCAGCCGCTTACAGGTGATGAGCACGCGGAAAAAGCCGTTTACGATCAGCAGCCCGGTCACCGGCACGCACAGGAGCAGATCGACCACGATCGGCATCCATGCGGGCGCGCCGGGCAGGAACATATCCAGCCGTCCGGTCAGCCAGAGCGCGATCCACAGCGCGCCGGTCGCCACGATGCTCAGGAACGAGACCAGCAGCAGTTCATATCCGCCGAGCAGCGCGCGCAGGCGGCGGGTCGCGCCTTTGGCGCGGCGCGGGCAGATGTGCATCGCCAGATAGCAGAGCAGCAGCACGATCAGCGCGGCCCCCGCCGGCCAGCCGCCGAGCGGCACGAGCTCGGTGAACACCAGCAGGTAGTTGGCCAGGCAGAACAACGCCAGCACACGCAGGATGCGGAATAGGATTGTCATGGTTTTCCCCCTTTT
>CALWJG010000061.1 GCA_944380945.1 uncultured Agathobaculum sp.
AAACAGAATCTCCGCAAACGGCGCCACGAACAGCACGCTGTCAAACCGGTCGAGCACGCCGCCGTGGCCGGGGAAAATATGGCCGTAGTCCTTGATGCCGGTCTGCCGCTTGATGACCGAGAACGACAGGTCGCCGATCTCGCCCAGCACCGCGCCCACGCCGCCCAGCACGAGCGCCGCCCACACGGGCATCTCCAGATCGAGGAACACGTTCATCAGCAGCGCCGCCAGCAGCACGAGCACCGCGCCGCCGATCACGCCGCCGACCGCGCCCTCGACCGTTTTCTTCGGGCTGACCACGGGCGCGAGCTTGTGCTTGCCGAAAAACATGCCCGCGAACAGCGCGCAGGTGTCCGCGCCCCAGGCAGCCAGCAGCGGCAGCAGCACGATGAACTGCCCCACATGCAGACGGCCGCTGCCGATGGGCAGGAAGTCCATCTGGAAGATGCGCACCAGGCTGAGCATCAGATACGGCACGAGCAGGCCGCCGAAAAAGCCCCATGCGGCCTGCGATACATCCATGCTGTCATGGAATTTGAGCTCGACGGCAAACAGCCCGATCAGCAGTGCAAAGGCCAGCCCCTGCGCCACCGCGGTCACGCTGACCGGCAGCACGGTGAAATGCCCGACCGCAAGCCCCAGCGAGGCCAGCATGGCGAACAGCAGCGCCAGCCGGTTGTGCACCAGCCGTGTCGCACCGAGCACCTCATAGGTCGCCAGCACGCACAGCGCCGCCACCGCAAGCTCGAGCACCAGCGCCGGGAACACATACAGCGCAAGCAGCACGAACACAAAGCCGACCACGCCGAACAATACTCTTGCTTTCATATCTTACACCCCGATCTGCCGGATCATACCCCGCCGAAGCGGCGGCTTCTTTTGTTGTATGCGTCGATGGCCGCGTCCATGTCCGCGGTTTTGAAATCCGGCCATAAAACATCTGTGAAATAATATTCCGCATACGCCGACTGCCACAGCAGGAAGTTGGACGTGCGGATCTCGCCCGACGGGCGGATGATCAGGTCCGGGTCGGGCATGTGTGCGGTATACAGGTGCGCGGCGACCGTGTCCTCGGTGATGTCCGCCGGGTCGAGCGCGCCGTCTTTGACCTCCTGCGCGATCGCGCGGACCGCATTTTTGATCTCGTCCCGCCCGCCGTAATTGATGCACAGCGAAGCGGTCGCGGCGTCCGGTCCGAGCCGGTCGGCGATCTCGTCCACCTCGCGGATCTGCGCGCGGATGTCCGCGGGCAGGGGCGACAGGTCGCCCAGCACGCGCACCGCCACGCCGCGCTGGAACATGGTCTCCGCCGCCTCCTTCAGGTAGGTGCGGAACAGGTTCATCAGCGCGTCCACTTCCTCCTGCGGCCGCTTCCAGTTCTCGGTGGAAAAGGCGTAGACCGTGAAATACTGCACGCCGATGTCCTTGCAGTAGGTGGCGATGGTGCGGAAGGTCTCCGCGCCCACCTTGTGCCCCGCCTGCCGCGGCAGGCCGCGCTTTTTCGCCCAGCGGCCGTTGCCGTCCATGATCACCGCGATATGCCGCGGCACCGGCCGGTCCTCCGCCGGGATCGGCGTTTTTTTCTTCTTTCTTGTGAACAGACCCAAATCTGCTTCCCCCATGCAAAGGGGCGGCGAACCCGCCGCCCCCCAATCTTTTTTACTGTAACGGGAACTATTGTTTCTCCGTCCGCTGGCGAATCGCGCCTGCGGCGCGATCATCCAATCCGGAAACGGCCGCGCCGTTTCCATCAAAACACCCAGCTTCGCCGGGTGTTTTGATACCCCGACTCAGCGCCCTTGGGGCGCGCCATTCGGGTATCGAAAAGAGGTTTCCCCGGAACCTCTTTTCGTATATAGGGGGCTTTTGAAGCCCCCTATAAAAGCGCGAGCTTTTTTAGACTTCCGCCAGCTCCTTGGACTTCTTGGACACCATGCCGTCGATCTCCTTGACGTACTTGTCGGTCATCTTCTGCATCTTGTCCTCGCCGTCGTGCAGCTCATCCTCGGTCATCTCGCTCTTCTTCTGCGCGGCCTTGAGCTTGTCGATCGCATCGCGGCGGATGTTGCGCAGCGCGACCTTGGCCTCCTCGCCGGTCTTGGACACGCCCTTGATGAGCTCCTTGCGGCGCTCCTCGGTCAGCGGCGGGAAGTTCAGGCGGATCTGCTTGCCGTCGTTCTGCGGGTTGATGCCGAGGTCGGACGTCTGGATCGCCTTCTCGATCGCCTTGAGCAGCGAGCCGTCCCACGGCTGGATGGACAGCGAGCGCGGGTCGGGCGTGGAGACTGCCGCCACCTGGTTGAGCGGGGTCGGCGTGCCGTAGTATTCGACCGTGATCTTGTTGAGCACCGCCGGGTTGGCGCGCCCCGCGCGCACGGCCGCCAGTTCCTTGGCGAGCACGTCAAGCGTCTTTTTCATTTTTTCCTCATAAGCGTTCAGCTGAGCCTTCATTTATTTTTCCTCCTCTACGATCGTGCCGATCTTCTCACCGTTGATCGCACGATGAATATTCTCCGGGTCGGAAAGCGCAAACACCAAAATCGGGATGTGGTTATCCATGGAGAGCGAGGTCGCGGTGGTGTCCATCACGCCCAGGCCCTGATTGAGCACATCCATGTACGAGAGATGGTCGTACTTCTTCGCGGCCGGATTCTTGGCCGGGTCGGAGTCATACACGCCGTCCACATTCTTGGCCAGCAGGATGACCTCCGCGCCGATCTCCGCCGCGCGCAGCACGGCCGCCGTATCGGTCGAGAAGAACGGGTTGCCCGTGCCGCAGCCAAAGATGACCACGCGGCCCTTTTCCAGATGGCGGGTCGCCTTCTGGCGGATGTAGGGCTCGGCGATACGGTTCATCTCGATCGCGGTCTGCACGCGCACCGGCACGCCCCGCTGCTCAAGCGCGTCCGCCAGCGCGAGCGCGTTGATCGTGGTCGCCAGCATGCCCATATGGTCCGCGCGGGTGCGCTCCATCTTGCCGCCGCCGTCCTTGACGCCGCGCCAGAAGTTGCCGCCGCCCACGACGACGCCGATCTCGCAGCCCTCTTCATTGCATTTTTTGATCACATCGCACACCGGGCCGATCACGTCAAAGTTCAGGCCGAAATGCTTGTCGCCGGCGAGCGCTTCGCCGCTGATCTTGATCAGCACGCGCTTATATTTTGGTGTTGCCATTTTCCACACTCCTTGCTGCATATTCCCGTCTTATATTCTACCCTATCGCGGCTGTTTTTGCAAAGGGTTTTCACGAGATTTCGCCGGAATCTGCCGCACCGCCCGGCCCTGTACACACAAAGTTTACAAATGCGGGGCTTGACAATCCGTTCCATCGATTGTATTATTGTATCATTCACTTAATACATTCATATAGGAGGCAATCATCATGCTGCTTACGGTGGAGGGGCTGACCCGGGAATATGTCACGCGCTTCGGCGGGCGCAGGGTGCCCGCGCTGCGCGGCGTCAGCTTCGGTGTAAAGGAGGGCGAATTTGTCGCCGTGATGGGCGAGAGCGGCAGCGGCAAGACCACGCTGCTCACCCTGCTGGCCGCGCTCGACCGCCCGACTGACGGCCGCATCCTGCTGAACGGACAGGATATGGCGGCCATCCCCGGCCGCGCGCTCGCTGCGTTCCGGCGCGACCGGCTGGGCTTTATCTTTCAGGACTGCAACCTGCTGGACACGCTCTCGCTGCGGGAAAACATCGTGTTCCCACTCGTGCTGGCCGGGCGGCCGCGCACGGAGATGGAAGCCCGCCTGCTGCCCCTGACCGGCCGGCTGGGCATCACGCCGCTGCTGGAGAAATTCCCCTACGAGGTCTCCGGCGGCGAGCGGCAGCGCGCCGCCGCAGCCCGCGCGCTGATCACCGGCCCTGCGCTGCTGCTTGCGGACGAGCCGACCGGCGCACTCGATTCCGGTTCAGCGGCGCAGCTGCTCGGCATGCTGGACGAGTGCAACGCGGACGGGCAGACCATCGTCATGGTCACGCACAGTCTGGACGCAGCCAGCCATGCCTCGCGCGTGCTCCTGCTGCGCGACGGGCTGATCGCGGACGAGATCAGCCGCGGCGGCCTGTCCCGCGCAGACTTTTACCCCCGTCTGGCCGCCCGCATGACCGCGCTGCAGCAAGGGGGTGCGCGCCTTGCGTGACCGTCTGCTTCCCCGTCTCGCCGTGCGTGGGCTGTACGGCAGCCGCCGGCTGTATCTGCCATTTGTTCTGGCGACCGGCTTTATGGCGCTGGTATACTTTGTCATCGCATCGTTTGTCTACAACCGCTCGTTCGGACAGACAGTCCCGAACGGCGGCAACATCCAGCTGCTGATGAGCGTGGGATACTACCTGATGCCGGTCGTGCTGTTGCCCTTTCTCGTGTATATTTACAGCTATCTGCTCAAAAACCGCAGCCGCGAGCTGGCGCTGTACGCCATTCTCGGGCTGGGGCGGCGGCACATTGCAGTCATCCTGCTGATCGAAAACCTGCTGTGCTTTGCTCTCTGCCTGACGCTGGGCATCGGCGCAGGGCTGATCGGCTGTCCGCTCGTGTTCCGCGGCCTGCTGCTGGCGCTCGGCCAGCCGGGCGGGCTGGTCTGGAGCGTGTCCGCCGGCGCGGTGCTCGCCGTGGTCCGGGTATTTGCGGCGTGCTTTGCCGTGCTGGTCGGCATGGGCGTGTGGCGCGCCGCGCGCACCCAGCCCGCCTCCCTGCTGCGCGAACAGACGCAGGGCGAAAAGCCGCTGCGCGGCCGCCTGCCCATCGCTTTGGGCGGCGCGGCCTGCCTGCTGGCGGCGTACGCGCTCTCTGCAATCAGCCGCGACAGCGCGACGCTGACCAGCTTTATGATCGCACTCGTGCTGGTCATCCTCGGCACCTACGGGGTGTTCACCGGCGTCAGCGCCGAGGTGCTGCGCTGCCTGCGGCGCAGCCCGCGGTTTTACGCGGACCCGTCGGCATTCGTCGTGGTCTCCGGCCTGCAGTACCGCATGCGCAAAAACGCCGCCGGCTTGACCAACATCTGCCTGTTCGGCTGTGCAGCGCTGTTCACACTGTGCTGCTCGCTGTGCGTGCTGTTTGGACAGGACGCGGTCATCGCGCGGGCGGGGCAGGCGCTGGCCGAGGGCGAGGTCGGACTGAACACCGCCCACGCCACCGCGCAGGAGATCGCGCAGATGTTCACCACGCTCGCCTTTCTCGGCGTGTTTTTCGTGCTGGTGTTCCTCGCCTGCACCGCGCTGGTGCTGTATTATCGCCAGCTCGCTGAGGGACAGGAGGACGCAGGCCGGTTCCGCATCCTGCGCGCGGTCGGCCTGTCGGACGAGCTCACCGCGCGCACCGCGCGGCAGCAGCTGCGCGTGGTGTTTCTGCTGCCGCTCGCGGGCACGCTGCTGCATATCGCGTTCGCCTCGCCGTTTCTGGCGGCCTTCATGGGCATCATCTCGATCGACACGCCGCTCGTACTGTTCGGCAGCATCGCGCTGGCCATGGCTACGTTCAGCGTGTTTTACCTGCTCTGCTATCAGGTGACCGTGCGCGCCTATCTGCGGTCGATCGCATAAAAAAATCCCGTTCCTCGCGGAACGGGATTTTTTATCAGCCTGTCACAGGTCTTACTTGAGAACGACCTCGCCGCCCAGACCGGTGTGCGCGGTGATGTACTCGCGGCCCATCTTGGCGTACTCGAACGGATTGGCCTTCGCCGGATCCTGCTCGGCCTCGACCATGATCCAGCCGGTGTAGCCGGCCTTGTCCAGCAGGTCGAATACCTTGTCGAACTCTACGCAGCCGTCCGGATCGCCCGGTACGGTGAACGCGCCCGCGCGGACAGCGTCCAGGAAGGACCAGTGCTCAGCGCGCGCCTTCTCGACCAGCGGCATACGCATGTTCTTCAGATGAACATGGCCGACGCGGTCAGCGAACTTCTCGAGCATCTTGACCGGATCCTCGCCCGCGAAGGTGAAGTGGCCGGTGTCGAAGCACAGGAAGACGTACTTGGGATCGGTGTTCTCCATCAGACGGGTGGTCTCTTCCACGGTCTGGCAGACCGTGCCCATGTGATGATGGAAGCAGGTGCGGATGCCGTACTTCTCCATGGACAGCTTGCCCAGCTTGTTCAGGCCGTCGGTGAAGCGGGCCCACTCCTCATCGGTCAGCACGCGCTTGTTCTCCATATCGAGAACCGGGGTGTCGAGCTGGCCCTGAATGGAGCCGGACTGCTCGGAAACGTTGATCGCAGTAGCGCCGACGTAGGACAGGTAGTCCAGTTCCTTGATGAACTCGGCCTCTACCTCTTCGTACGGCTTGTCAACCAGGAAAGAGGAGAACCACTTGGACGCGATCGTCATGTTGCGCACGTCGAGCATGTGCTTGAGGACTTCCTTATCCTCCGGGTACTTGTGGCCGACTTCGCAGCCGTCAAAGCCCGCGAGCTTCATCTCAGAGATGCACTGCTGGAACGTGTTTTCGTCGCCCAGGTCCCACATATCGTCGTTGGACCAGCCGATCGGGCAGATGCCGAGTCTTACTTTCTTCGGATCTAACATGTTATTCCCTCCATTATCTTCTCTCATGTTTTGATGCGCTTGCGCGCACCCATAAGCTGTTACCCTTATTGTACCCAACTGTTCCCAAAAAGTCAAACGGATTTTTGCACAAACTCACACTGTGCAAAATATTTTTTGTCAGTTTTGCACAACTCTCCCCCAAAAGCGCCCGATCCTCCGCCCGCCCTTGCGCCCCGAAAGCAGGTCTGCTATACTGGGGGATAGCAGGATACCGCATCAGGGAGGCATATGGAAATGAAAAAGCTGCTGATCGATCCGGGCGTTTGCGGGTTCCGCACGCTCGTCACCGCAAGTTTTAATGAGGAGGAGGACGAGGTCACGCTGCACGTCGACACCGGCTGCCAGCACGTCCGCGAGATGATGGACGCGCTCGGCGGCACCTTCGACAGCTTCGCGCTGTGCCTGTCCCGCCCGGGACAGAACGCGCTCTACCAGTTCGCGGCCGAGCACTTCCCGCCGCACGCGGCCTGCCCGGTGCTCGCGGGCATCGTCAAGTGCGCGGAAGCGGAAAGCGGCCTCGCGCTGCCGCGCGACGCCTCGTTCACCTTTGAGGAATAACAGAAAAGCCCGCTCGGATGAGCGGGCTTTTGGTTTTATGATGCGAAACAGCGGTTTCAGATGCGCGCCACGCCCGAATCGCGGGCCGCCTGCGCGACCGCGTCCGCGACCGCGCGGATGACCTGCTTGTCAAACGCCATGGGCATGATGTACTCCGGATTGAGCTCGTCATCCGACACGCAGGCCGCGATCGCCTTGGCCGCGGCGAGCTTCATCTCCTCGTTGATGTCGCTCGCGCGCACGTCGAGCGCGCCGCGGAAGATGCCCGGGAACGCGAGCACGTTGTTGATCTGGTTGGGGTAGTCCGACCGGCCGGTGCCGACGACCGCCGCGCCGCCCTTCTTGGCGTCCTCCGGCCAGATCTCGGGCACCGGATTGGCCATCGCGAACACCATCGGGTCCTTGGCCATGGTGGATACCATTTCGCTGGTCAGCACCTGCGGGGCCGACATGCCAAAGAACACGTCCGCGCCCTTGACCGCGTCGGCCAGCGTGCCGGTCATATGGCTGCGGTTGGTGACCTTCGCCATCTCGGCCTGCGCGGGGTTGAGGCGCTCGTCGCCCTCGCACACGATGCCGAACCGCTCGACCATGGTGATGTGCTGCACGCCGAGGAACATCAGGAACTTGGTCACTGCGATCGCCGCCGCGCCGCAGCCGTTGACGACCATCTTGATGTCCTCGACCTTGCGGCCGGTCAGGCGGCAGGCGTTGATGAGCGCCGCGCCGCAGCAGACCGCGGTGCCGTGCTGGTCATCGTGGAACACCGGGATGTCGCAGACCTCTTTGAGCCGCCGCTCGATCTCAAAGCAGCGGGGCGCCGCGATGTCCTCCAGATTGATGCCGCCGAACGAGCCGGAGATCAGCTGGATGGTGCGCACGATCTCGTCCACGTCCTTGCTCGCCACGCACAGCGGGAACGCATCCACATCCGCAAACGCCTTGAACAGCGCGCACTTGCCCTCCATGACCGGCATGCCGGCGATCGGGCCGATGTCGCCCAGACCGAGCACGGCCGTGCCGTCCGTGATGACCGCGACCAGATTGTGCCGGCGGGTGTAGGTATAGCTCAGCGACGGGTCATCCTTGATCTTGAGGCAGGGCTCGGCCACGCCGGGCGTGTAGGCGACCGAGAGGTCGTCCTTGCTGTTTACCTCGCACCGCGCGACGACCTCGATCTTGCCGCCCCACTGCTCATGCGCCTTGAGCGCGCGTTCCTTTAAGTCCATGTTCTTTCCTCCATTGTATGCTCCGCCCGCCGGGGCCGCCGGCGGGATGCGGGATTGCTTTTCTTTTTCTATTATAGCGGCAGCGCGGGCTTTCGTAAAGGGAACTTTTTTCATTCGCGCCCGTCTAACCCAGTAAAAGGAGGGATCGATGATGAAAACGCTTGTTCCGTTTGCCGCCTGCCTGCTGCTGCTCGGCGCGCCGGGCGAAACCATGCAGGCGGTTTCACCCGCATCGACCGCACAGGCCGCGCCCGCCGCATCGTCTGTACAAACTGCGCCCGCAGCACTGCCCGCGCCAGATGAGGCGGGCGCGCCGCCAGTCGCCCTGCCCTCCCCGCAGGCGGAGGGGGCGCCGCCGGTCGCTCTGCCCGCTGCAGAGCTGGCAGTGCTGCCTTAAACGGCCAGGGGTCCCACCCAGCCCCTTGGGGCTGTAGCCGTAGGGGCGCGCAGTGCGCGCCCGCTGTATGAAAAAACGCGCAAGCGCGAGAT